>JAZKEE010000056.1:0-5156 GCA_040387235.1 Pseudomonadota bacterium | reverse complement strand
GGCGCAGGGCTTGCAGAGTGGTGGTGGTCGTCGTTTTCATGCGCCATGAAGGCCTCCCAGGTCGTGCCAGGCCACGAGCACGAAACCGCCCGCCAGACCCCAGTGTTCAAAGAATGCGTTGGCCGCGCGCCGGCGCTCTGCCGGTGCGGCCTGCCAGAAACGGTCGGCCACGAAGGCCGCCAGCACCGTGAAGCCCGCCAGGGCCAGCGCCCCCAGCCACCGGTGCCAGCCCGAGACCACCAGGGCCGAAGCGCCCAGTTGCAAGGCAATCGTGGCCAGCGCCAGCGGCGCAGCCGGCGCCAGGCCGAAGTGCCGCATCTCGGCCACGGCACCTGCGAAGTCGCGCGCCTTGGCCAGGCCGCCCTGAAGGTAGGCCGCACACAGGCACAGCAGGGCCAGCGACTGCACCCAGGGCGCGGTCGCTGCGGAGTGAAGGGCCTCGGCCATCACACCGCCCAGCAGGCGCAGCCCAGCGCGCCCCAGAAGCCCTTGAGGTCGGCAATCGGCAGCTGGCTGCTCCAGGCCGTGGCGTGCTGGTGGCCGTGCACATTGCAATCGTTGGCACAGGCACAGGCGGCCGCCGCCTGGCGCAGGGCCGCCTGCAAGGGCTTGCCTTCCTGGTCGCCCCAGCCGGCGTAGCCGCCGAAGGTGCGCACCGGCGACCAGTCGGGCATGGCGGGCGGCGGCGCGGCACCGTCGTGCGCGGCGAATTCGCCCACGCCGTAGACCACCTTGCCGCCCACCACGGTGAGCAGGGCCGTGGTGTCGGCGATGTCGGACTCGGGGCAGGCGAAGAAGTCGCGGTCGGGCACCACCAGGTCGGCCAGCTGGCCCACCTCGATGCGGCCCTTCTTGCCCTCCTCGTTGGAAAACCAGGTCACGTTCTCGGTCCACATGCGCAGCGCGGCCTCGCGGTCCAGGCAGTTGCGCTGCGGGGTCAGCTGCAGGCCACCCACCGTCTTGCCCGTGACCAGCCAGGACAGCGAGACCCAGGGGTTGTACGAGGCCACACGCGTGGCGTCGGTGCCGGCGGAGACCTTGACGCCTTTCTCCAGCATGCGCTTGACGGGCGGCGTGGCCTCGGCCGCGCCGGCGCCGTAGCGTTCGACGAAGTACTCGCCCTGATAGGCCATGCGGTGCTGCACGGCCACGCCGCCGCCCAGCGCCGCGATGCGGTCGATGGAGCGCTCGGAGATGGTCTCGGCATGGTCGAAGAACCAGTTCAGGCCGGCCAGAGGCGTGTCGCGGTTCACCTTCTCGAACACGTCGAGCGCGCGGGTGATGGTCTCGTCGTAGGTGGCGTGCATGCGCCAGGGCCAGCGGTTCTGCGCCAGGATGCGCACCACGTCTTCGAGGTCGTCCTCCATCTCCGGGCCCATCTCGGGCCGGGGCTGGCGGAAGTCCTCGAAGTCGGCAGCCGAGAACACCAGCATCTCGCCTGCGCCGTTGTGGCGAAAGTAGTCCGTGCCCTGTTTGTACTGCGAGGTGGCCGTCCAGTGCAGGAAATCCTCTTTCTCCTGCTTGGGCTTTTGCGTGAACAGGTTGTAGGCCAGGCGGATGGTGAGCTGGTCGGCATCGGCCAGTTCCTGGATCACGGCGTAGTCGTCGGGGTAGGCCTGGAAGCCCCCGCCCGCGTCGATGGCGCCCGTGACGGCCAGGCGGTTGAGCTCGCGCATGAAGTGGCGCGTGGAATTGACCTGGTAGTCGTGCGGCAGCTTGGGGCCCTTGGCCAGCGTGGCGTAGAGGATGGCGGCATTGGGCTTGGCCAGCAGCAGGCCCGTGGGGTTGCCCGCGCTGTCGCGCACGATCTCCCCGCCCGGGGGCGCGGGCGTTTCGCGCGTGTAGCCCACGGCGCGCAGCGCGGCGGCATTGAGCAGGGCGCGGTCGTACAGGTGCAGGATGAACACCGGCGTGTCGGGCGCCACGGCATTGAGCTCGGCGATCGTGGGCAAGCGCTTCTCGGCGAACTGGTGCTCGGTGAACCCGCCCACCACGCGCACCCACTGCGGTGCGGGCGTCACCGCCACCTGGCGGCGCAGCATGGCCATGGCGTCGGCCAGGCTGCGCACGCCGTCCCAGCGCAGCTCCATGTTGAAGTTCAGGCCGCCGCGGATGATGTGCAGGTGGTTGTCGATGAGGCCGGGCAGGACCGAACGGCCCTGCAGGTCGATGACGCGGGTGCCGGGGCCGGCCAGCGGCAGGATCTCGCGGTCCGTGCCGATCTGGGTGAAGCGGCCACCCGCGATGGCCACGGCGCTGGCCGTGGGCTGGGCCCGGTTGAGCGTAGTGAAGCGGCCGTGGTGCAGGATCAGGTCGGGCGTGCTGGTCTGGGCCATGGGAGGGTTCCTTCAGAGACAGGAGAGAACAGGCGCCGCAGTATGGTGCACCTGCCGGGTCATGGGCATGAAAAAGCGGGGCCGAAGCCCCTGCCGTCAGCCTTCGTGGGCGTTGAACATGGCTTTGGCGTAGGTGATGCCGATGCCATAGCCGCCGCCGAACTTCTTCGCAATGCCCGTCGTCATGTCATAGGTCTCGGTGCGCGCCCAGTCGCGTTGCAGCTCCAGCAGGTACTGCAGCGCGGTGATGGGCCGTGCGCCGGCCTGCACCATGCGCTCCATGGCGCGGTTGTGGGCCTCGGTAGAGATGTCGCCGCTGGCGTCGGCGATCACGTAGACCTCGAAGCCCTGGTCCAGGGCCGACAGGGCCGGCCCGACGATGCAGACGCTGGTCCACAGGCCGGCCAGCACGATGCGTGGCTTGCCGATGGCGTTGATGCGATCGATCACGGCGGCATCTTCCCAGGTGTTCATGGAAGTGCGGTCCAGCAGCGCCTGGCCCGGGAAAGGAGCCGTGACTTCCTCGAACATGGGGCCCGAGAAGCTCTTTTCGGCCACGGTGGTGAGGATGGTCGGCACCTTGAAGCCGGCCGCTGCGCTGGCCACCAGGCCGGCGTTGGAGCGCAGCGTGATCGCATCGATGGAATGCGTGGCAAATGCCATCTGCGACTGGAAGTCGATCATCACAAGGGTGTGGTCGTTCGGGGTCAGCAGCGTGGATGCGGCAGTGGGCTTGGCGATGGGCGTCATGGGAATTTCCTGGAAAGTGAAAAAGCAAAGGTTCTTGAAAAGGATCGGATCGAAACGGACTCAGTGGGGCATCGTGGGCAGCTCATTGGGGCGCAGGTCGAACACCAGCACCTCGGCCTGCTCGCCGGCGGCAAAGCGCAGCTCCTTCGGTTCGCGGATGCGGGCACCGTCGCCTTCGGACAGGCGCTCGCCATTGACTTCCAGGCTGCCGCGGGCCACGTGCACATACACATGGCGGTCGGCGCCCACGTTCAGCGTGGCCGATTCACTGCCATCGAACAGGCCGGCATAGACCCGGGCGTCCTGGTTCACGGCCAGGGATCCGTCCGTGCCTTCGGGCGAGATGATCTGGCGCAGCCGGCCACGCTTGTCGGCCTCGCTGAAGTGCACCTGCTGGTAGCGCGGTGCGGCACCGCGCACGCCGGGCACGAGCCAGATCTGCAGGAAGTGCACGGCTTCGTCGCCCGAGTGGTTGAACTCGCTGTGCTCCACGCCGGTGCCGGCGCTCATCATCTGCACGTCGCCGGGGCGGATGACGGAGCCCGTGCCCATGGAGTCCTTGTGCTCCAGCGCGCCTTCGAGCACGTAGGAGAAGATTTCCATGTCGCGGTGGCCGTGGGTGCCGAAGCCCTTGGAGGGGGCCACGCGGTCGTCGTTGATCACCAGCAGGTCCGAGAAGCCTTGCTGCTTGAGGTCACGGTAGTGGCCGAACGAGAAGGTGTGGCGCGAGTGCAGCCAGCCGTGGTTGGCATTGCCGCGTTGGTGGGCTTTGCGGATGTCGAGCATGGTGATGTCCTTTCTTCAGATTCGATGGGGTTCACACTGAACTTCTGGACTGCCACCTGGCATTTTCAGAGAGCTGCAGTGCTCGGGTGAAGAAAGTATCTCGCCGCGGAGGGGGCCATAGGTTGAAACATCCATCCCTCCATGATCGATAATTTCGATGATTGAAACATCCCCCTTTTGGCCATGCTGAAACTGACCCTGGAAGCCATCGAACTCGTGGACGCCATCGCGCGGCACGGCTCCTTCGCGGGCGCGTCCGAGCAACTGCACAAGGTGCCCTCCACCATCTCCTACGCCGTGGGCAAGCTGGAGGAACAATTGGGCTTTGCCCTGTTCACACGCAACGGCCCGCGCGTCACGCTCACGCCTGCCGGGCAGGAGATGCTCAAGGAAGGCCGCTGGTTGCTGGTGGCCGCCGGTCACCTGGAATCGCGCATGCGCCAGATCGCTACGGGCTTCGAGTCGGAGCTGCGCCTGGTGCACGACTCGCTGATCCCTACCAGCGCCTTCAACGACGACATCTGCGCCTTCGAGGACCTCAACTGCGGCACGCGCCTGCGCATTGGCTGCGAGGCCCTCACCGGCACCTGGGAGTCGCTGCGCGAGGGCCGCGCCGACATCATCGTGGCGGCGGGCGAGGGCCCGGCCGGTGGCGGCTACAAGGCCGTGGCCGTGGGCAGCCTGGAGTTCGCCTTCTGTGTGACGGCCACGCACCCGCTGGCGCAGTTACAGCGCCCGCTGGCGCGCAACGACCTGCTGGAGCACACGGCCGTGGTGGTGGGCGATGGCGCGCGATCGCTGTCGGACCGCACGGTGGGCCTGCTGGCAGGGCAGCGGCGCATCACCGTGCCCTCCATGGCGGCCAAGATCGCCTGCCAGAGCGCGGGCCTGGGCCATGGCTTCGTGCCGCGCGCCTGCGTGCGCCACGAGCTGGAGGCCGGCATCCTGGTGGAGCTGGCGGTGCAGGAGCCCCGCGCCGACGAGACCTTCTGGCTGGCCTGGAAGCCCGAGCACATGGGCGAGGCGCTCAAGTGGTGGCGCCAGCGGCTGGACCGCCCGCTGCTGCCGGGGATCCTGCCGCACTGACTCTGGGCCGCACCGGGACTCAGCGCGCTGCGAGCAGGGGCGGCAAGCGCTCGGCCAGCAGATCGATCACCACGCGGGTCTTGAGCGGCAGCGCCCGCGCCCGCGCCCGCGCCTGCGGCCAGACGGCGCTGAGCGCATAGCCAAAGGGCTGCGGCTCCTCCAGCACTTTCTGCAACCGGAACGCGGCGCAGGCCAGCA
>JAZKEE010000055.1:0-30981 GCA_040387235.1 Pseudomonadota bacterium | reverse complement strand
CATGACCGGCTGGCAGACCCTGTTCTACAAGGAAGTGCTGCGCTTCTGGAAGGTCAGCTTCCAGACCGTGGCCGCCCCGGTGCTCACCGCCGTGCTCTACCTGCTGATCTTCGGCCACGTGCTCGAAGACCATGTGAAGGTCTACGACCGCATCAGCTACACCGCCTTCCTGGTGCCGGGCCTGGTGATGATGAGCGTTTTGCAGAACGCCTTCGCCAACAGCTCGTCAAGCCTGATCCAGAGCAAGATCATGGGCAGCCTGGTGTTCGTGCTGCTCACCCCCTTGTCGCACTGGGCCTGGTTCGTGGCCTACGTGGGCTCGTCCATCGTGCGCGGGCTGGCCGTGGGGCTGGGGGTGTTCGTCGTCACCGTGGCGTTTGCGCGGCCCGAGTTCGCGGCACCGCTGTGGATTGTGGCGTTCGCCGTGCTGGGGGCGGGCCTTCTGGCCACGCTGGGACTCATCGCCGGTCTGTGGGCCGACAAGTTCGACCAGATGGCGGCTTTCCAGAACTTCGTGATCGTGCCCATGACCTTCCTGTCCGGCGTGTTCTATTCCATCCAGTCGCTGCCGCCGTTCTGGCAGACCGTGAGCCACCTGAACCCGTTCTTCTACATGATCGACGGTTTCCGCTACGGCTTCTTCGGCCAGAGCGACACCTCGCCCTGGCTGAGCCTCGGTATCGTGGGCGTGGCCTGGCTGGCGGTCAGCTGGCTGGCCGTGCACCTGCTGCGCACCGGCTACAAGATCCGCCATTGACCGATACTGAACCGTCCGGGGACGGTTCGCGGTACCCTTGCCGCCCGCCCCGGATGCAGACAACCACGCCCCACCCATGACCGCCGACCAACTCCAAGACCTCATCGCCGCCGGCCTGGCCTGCGAGCACATCGACCTGCAGGGCGATGGCCGCCATTGGTACGCCACCATCGTCTCGGCCGAGTTCGAGGGCAAGCGCCTCATCCAGCGCCACCAGCGCGTGTACGCCACGCTGGGCACGCGCATGCAGACGGACGAGGTGCACGCCCTGTCCATGAAGACCTTCACGCCCGCCGAATGGGCGGCGCAGCCGCGCTGAGCGGCAGCGCCCACGGCATCTTCCAATTCTTTTCCTGGTTTCGTGATGGACAAACTCCTCATCCGTGGCGGCCGCACCCTGCAGGGCGAGGTGCTGGTCTCCGGCGCCAAGAACGCCGCACTGCCCGAACTGTGCGCCGCGCTGCTCACGGCCGACCCCGTCACCCTGCTCAACGTGCCCCAGTTGCAGGACGTGAGCACCATGCTCACCCTGATCCGCAACATGGGTGTGGCGGCCGAGCGTGCACCCGATGGCACGGTGCGCATCGACGCGAGTGGCCTGAGCACGCCCGAGGCTCCTTATGAGCTGGTCAAGACCATGCGCGCCTCGGTGTTGGCGCTGGGGCCGCTGCTGGCACGCTTCGGTGAGGCCACCGTGTCCCTGCCGGGTGGCTGCGCCATCGGCTCGCGCCCGGTGGACCAGCACATCAAGGGCCTGGCCACCATGGGTGCAGAAATCGTGGTGGAGCACGGCTACATGATCGCCAAGCTGCCCGCCGGCGCCACGCGCCTGAAGGGCGCGCGCATCACCACCGACATGGTTACCGTCACCGGCACCGAGAACTTCCTCATGGCCGCCTCGCTGGCCGAGGGTGAGACGGTGCTGGAGAACGCCGCGCAGGAGCCCGAGATCATCGACCTGGCCGAGATGCTGATCGCCATGGGCGCGAAGATCGAAGGCCACGGCACCAGCCGCATCCGCATCCAGGGCGTGGAGCGCCTCTCCGGCTGCACCCACCGCGTGGTGGCCGACCGCATCGAGGCCGGTACCTTCCTGTGCGCCGTGGCCGCCACCGGCGGCGACGTTGTGCTGCGCCATGGCCGCACCGACCACCTCGATGCAGTGATCGACAAGCTGCGCGAGTCCGGCGTGCAGGTGCAGGCTGTGGACGGCGGCATCCGCGTGCAGAGCCCAGGTGCCGGCAAGCTGCGAGCCCAGGGCTTTCGCACCACCGAGTACCCGGGCTTTCCCACCGACATGCAGGCCCAGTTCATGGCGCTCAACTGCGTGGCGCAGGGCACCTCCACGGTGACCGAGACCATCTTCGAGAACCGCTTCATGCACGTGGATGAACTCGTGCGCCTGGGCGCCCGCATCCAGACCGACGGCAAGGTGGCCGTGATCGAGGGCCTGGGCAACGCCGAGGCCGTGAATCCACCCCTTTCGGGCGCCACCGTCATGGCCACCGACCTGCGCGCCTCGGCCAGCCTGGTGATTGCCGGCCTGGTGGCCGATGGCGAGACCGTGGTGGACCGCATCTACCATCTGGACCGTGGCTACGATTGCATGGAAGCCAAGCTGCGCGGCATCGGCGCCGACATCGAGCGGATGTCCTGACCACGACACCGCCTGCGCCCCTTTTCAGAGAATCCGTATGACCATGATCACCCTCGCCCTGTCCAAGGGCCGCATCTTCGACGAGACCCTGCCACTGCTGGCCGCCGCCGGCATCGAGGTGCTCGAAGACCCCGAGAAGTCGCGCAAGCTCATCCTGCCCACCAACCAGCCCGATGTGCGCGTGGTGCTGGTGCGCGCCACCGACGTGCCCACCTATGTGGAATACGGTGGTGCCGACATCGGCGTGACCGGCAAGGACACCCTCATCGAGCACGGCGGCCAGGGCCTGTACCAGCCGCTGGACCTGCAGATCGCCAAATGCCGCGTGAGCGTGGCCGTGCGCAATGATTTCGACTACGAGCGCGCCGTCAAGCAGGGCTCGCGCCTGAAGGTGGCCACCAAGTACACCTCGATCGCGCGCGACTTCTTCGCCACCAAGGGCGTGCACGTGGACATGGTCAAGCTTTACGGCAGCATGGAGCTGGCGCCATTGATCGGCCTGTCCGACGCCATCGTCGATCTGGTGTCCACCGGCAACACCCTCAAGGCCAACCACCTCGTGGAGGTCGAGCGCATCATGGACATCAGCTCCTACCTGGTGGTCAACCAGGCTGCGCTCAAGCTCAAGCAGGCCCCGCTGCGGCGCATCATCGACGCCTTTGCTGCGGCCACAGCTGCCCGCGCCTGAACGAACCACCGATTTCCCACTGCGACAGAGACCCGAAAGCCATGCAAGCCAAGCCCGTTCGCCTGAGTACCGACAGCGCCGATTTCGAAGCCGCCTTCCGCGATCGCCTGCATTGGTCCGCCGACACGGATGCCGCCATCGAGCAGCGCGTGGCCGACATCCTGGCCGACGTGCAGGCGCGCGGCGATGCCGCGGTGCTCGACTACACGGCCCGCTTCGACGGCCTGGCGGCAGAGTCCATGGCCGCGCTGGAACTCACACAGGCCGATTTCAAGGCTGCGTTCGACGCCATTCCGGCCGCCCAGCGCGAGGCCCTGCAGGCTGCGGCCAGGCGCGTGCGCACCTACCACGAGGCGCAGAAGAAAGCCTCGGGCGAGAGCTGGAGCTACCGCGACGAGGACGGCACCCTGCTGGGCCAGAAGGTCACCCCGCTCGACCGCGTGGGCATCTACGTGCCCGGCGGCAAGGCAGCCTACCCGTCGAGCCTGCTGATGAACGCCATCCCCGCCCACGTGGCCGGCGTGCAGGAGATCATCATGGTGGTGCCCACCCCCGTGCGCGGCAGTGTGGCCACCGGGGGCTCGGGTGCGCAACTGGCATCCACCAAGGGCGAGCGCAATGAATTGGTGCTGGCCGCGGCCTACGTGGCCGGGGTCACGCGCGCCTTCACCATCGGCGGTGCGCAGGCCGTGGCTGCGCTGGCCTATGGCACCGCGACCGTGCCCAAGGTCGACAAGATCACCGGCCCCGGCAACGCCTACGTGGCCAGCGCCAAGAAGCGCGTTTTCGGTACCGTGGGCATCGACATGATCGCCGGCCCCAGCGAGATCCTGGTGCTGGCCGACGGCAGCACCCCGGCCGACTGGGTGGCGATGGACCTGTTCTCCCAGGCCGAGCACGACGAGCTGGCGCAGAGCATCCTGCTGTGCCCCGATGCGGCCTACATCGACGCCGTGCAGGAGGCCATCGACCGCCTGCTGCCCGCCATGCCCCGCGCCGAGATCATCGCCAAGAGCCTGAACGGCCGGGGCGCCCTGATCCACACCCGCAGCATGGAAGAGGCCTGCGCCATCAGCAACCGCATCGCCCCCGAGCACCTGGAGGTGAGCAGCAACGAACCGCACCGCTGGGAGCCGCTGCTGCGCCACGCGGGCGCCATCTTCCTCGGGGCCTACACCAGCGAAAGCCTGGGCGACTATTGCGCTGGCCCCAACCACGTGCTGCCTACCAGCGGCACGGCCCGCTTCAGCTCGCCGCTGGGGGTGTACGACTTCCAGAAGCGCAGCAGCCTCATCGAGGTGAGCGAGGCCGGCGCCCAGGCCCTGGGCACCATTGCGGCCGAGCTGGCTTATGGCGAAGGCCTGCAGGCCCACGCGCGCGCCGCCGAACTGCGGCTCAAGCCCGTGCCGCCGGCTCGGGGCTGATATCCTCCATTCAGGCCATTTGCAGGCGGGCGGCTGTGCCCGGCGCAGGCGCATCGGCCGCCGCTGAAAGGCCTGGCGCATCGGAAGTCCGGTGCCGCGCCCAGCTCAGGCGCGCCGGTCGACCGCCTTCGGCGCTCACGCGCAGCCGCACAGGGCCGGCGAACGACAGGCGCTGGCCGGCCTCGAGGAAGTAGTCCTCCAGCAGGCCATCGCAAGTGACCCAGACGCGGCCCTGCTCGACCTCGAGCAGGCCGGTTTCGCCCAGGCGGAATTCGAGCGCCTGCACGGCCTGCAGGGGCGGCAGGGGTTGGCGGTTCCACTGCAGCGCCAGGGCCTGCGGCCGCAGCGGTGGGACAGTGGGCAAAGCGGGGGAGGGGGTGTGCAGTGAGTTCATGCCTTGCACTGTGCGCGCCCGAGCCCTGGGCCACCAGCCACAGCACCGCATGAGCTGGTGCAGTACAGATTCCCCGCCGCGGGCCTCTGTGTCGTACTGACTGGGGGCAATCTGTACTGGCCATCGCTGGCCCTGCCAGTACAGAATGAAGCCATGGACGCCGTGGAAACCACCCCCCTCTACCTGCAGATCGCGGCCCAGTTGGCCGAGTTGGTGCGCAACGGCACCCTGGCGCGCGGCGAGAAGATGCCTTCGGTGCGCGAACTGGCGCGCCAGCGCGGAGTCGCCCAGAGCACCGTCGTGCAGGCCTATCACTGGCTCGAGGACGCGCGGCTGATCACCGCGCGGCCGCGCTCGGGTTTCTTCGTGGCGGCGCGCCCGGTCAACCTGCCCGAGCCCACCACCCCACGCCCGCTGCGCCGCCCGCGCGAAGTGTCGGTGGACTGGCTGGGCCAGCGCATCATGGGCCGCGCTCAGCCGGTGGACATGCTTTCCTTCAGCAGCGGCACGCCGGGGCCCGACATGCTCAACCCCGACCGCGTGCGCCGCGCCGTGGTGCGATCGGTGCAGCGCAACCGCCAATTGCTGTGCACCTACCCATCGTCGGCCGGGCAGGAGGAGGCGCGGCGCGCCCTGGCGCGCTATGCCGTGGGCCTGGGCTGCAGCCTGGACCCCGAGAACATCGTGATCACCGGCGGCTGCATGGACAGCATCGCCCTGTGCCTGCGCGCCGTCACCCAGCCGGGCGACGTGGTGGCGCTGGAGTCGCCCACGCACTTCTCCTTCCTCGAAGTGCTGCAGGGCCTGCACCTGAAGGCGCTGGAGATCCCCACGCACCCGCGCCACGGCATCTCGCTCGATGCGCTGCAGCTGGCGCTCGATACCCAGCCCGTGAAGGCCCTGATGGTGGTGCCCACGCTGAGCAATCCGCTGGGCAGCTGCATGCCCCAGCCCGAGCGCCGTCGGCTGGCGCAGATGGCCTCGCGCCACGGCATGGCGGTGATCGAGGACGCGATCTACGCCGACCTGGCCGAGTCCGACGAGATGCGCCGCACCGTCAAGTCCTACGACACCACGGGCCACGTGATGCTCTGCGACTCGTTCTCCAAGACCCTGGCACCGGGCCTGCGCCTGGGCTGGGTCGAGGCCGGGCGTTGGACGGAGCAACTGCGCAGCATCAAGGACATGCAGGCCGGCGGCCAGTCGGCCGTGCTGGAGCTGGCGCTGGCCGATCTCATCAACCAGAGCGGTCATGCGGCCGCCATGCGCCAGCTGCGCGCGGCCGCGGCAGCGCGGCTCGACGAGGTGCGCCACATCATCGGTGCTCACTTTCCGTCGGGCACGCGGGTCAGCGACCCGCCCGGCGGCATGTTGCTGTGGGTGGAGCTGCCGCGCGCACTCGACTCAGTGCAGTTGCACGAGGCCTGCCTGGTCGAGCACATCCTGATCGCACCTGGCACCGTGTTCAGCGCCAGCGGGCGCTTTCGCAACTGCCTGCGCATCGGTGTGGGAGGCGACTGGACCCCGGAACACCTGGTGGCCCTGCGCAAGGTGGGTGACATGGCCTGTCGCGTGCTCCAGGCCACTCCCCGAAAAGTGGCCTGAATTTTTTACACGAACTTCGTGGAGCACGAAGTTCGTGTAACATGGATCCCATGAAGAACGTCACCATCACCATGGACGACGCCGCCGCCGAATGGGTGCGCATCGAAGCGGCCAAGCGCGGCAGCAGCGTGTCGCGCCTGGTGGGCGAGTGGCTGGCCGAAAAGATGCGCCAGGAGGACGCCTACGCCCAGGCCATGCGCGAGGCGCTGGGCTTCGAGAGCTGGGGCGCTTCCAGCGGCCCCTATGTGCCGCGCGAGATTCTGTTCAAGCGATGAGCAGTACCGTCCCCCTCTTCGTCGACACCGAGCTGCTGCTGGCCAGCGTGGACGATCGCGATCCGGAGCGCCAGGCGCGTGCCCGCGAGTGGCTCGGCTTCTGCTGGCAGACACGCAGCGGCCGCATCAGCTCGCAGGTGCTCAACGAGCTGTACAACCAGGCCATCCAGCGCTTCGAGGGCCCGCGCACCGTGCCCCTGGTGCGTGCCCAGGTGCGGCGCCTGCGCGTGTGGCTGCCGCCCCACCTCGATGCCTATACAGTGGACGGCGCCTGGGACCTGCAGGACCGCTATGGCCTGGGCTACTGGGACGCGCTCATCGTCTCCTCCGCCCACCAGCAGGGCTGCCGCTACCTGCTCACCGAGGCGCTGCCGCACGACCAGGTCTTCGATGCCGTGCGCGCCGTCAACCCTTTTCTTGTCGCTCCCAACGAACTGGACACCGCCGAATGACCACCACTGCCCCGCCTCTGGCCGCCCTGAACCGCATCCGTGCCGACGTGCGCGCCATGCACGCCTATGGCGTGCAGCCGTCCACCGGCATGCTCAAGATGGACGCGATGGAGAACCCGTTTCGCCTGCCGGCCCACCTGCAGGCCGCGCTGGGCCAGCGCCTGGGCGCGCTGGCACTCAACCGTTACCCGGGTGAACGCCTGAACGACCTCAAGGCCGCCCTGGCGAAGTACGCCGGCATGCCCGAGGGCCACGGCATCGTGCTGGGCAACGGCTCGGACGAGCTCATCACCCTGCTGGCCCTGGCCTGCGCCCAGCCTGGCGAACGCGCCACCATGCTTGCGCCCATGCCCGGCTTCGTGATGTACCCGCTGAGCGCGCAGCTGCAGGGCCTGGATTTCGTGGGCGTGCCGCTCACGCCCGATTTCGAGCTCGACGAGCCGGCCATGCTGGCAGCGATCGCGCTGCACCGCCCCGCCATCACCTACATCGCCTACCCCAACAACCCCACGGCCACCCTGTGGGACGAGGGCGCCGTGCAACGCATCGTCGACGCCGTGGGGGCACAGGGTGGCTTCGTGGTGATGGACGAGGCCTACCAGCCCTTCGCCAGCAGGACCTTCATCGACCGCATGCGCGCCGAGCCCGCACGCAACCCCCACGTGCTGCTCATGCGCACGCTCAGCAAGTTCGGCCTGGCGGGGGTGCGCCTGGGCTACCTCATCGCGCCAGCGGCCGTGACTGCCGAGATCGACAAGGTGCGCCCGCCCTACAACGTGAGCGTGCTCAACTGCGAGGCCGCACTGTTCGCCCTGGAGCACACGGACGTATTCGCCGAGCAGGCGGCCGAGCTGCGCACCCAGCGCGGCCTGCTGGTGCAGGCCCTCAAGGCCATGCCAGGCATCGAAAAGTGCTGGGACAGCGAGGCCAACATGGTGCTGGTGCGTGTGGCCGATTCCGCCACAACCTGCGAGGGCATGAAAAAGCGCAAGGTCCTGGTCAAGAACGTTTCTACAATGCACCCATTGCTGGCCAACTGCCTGCGCCTCACGGTGGGCAACGCCGACGACAACGCGCAGATGCTTGCTGCGCTCCAAGCCTCCCTATGACTTCTTCTGCTCTCGTACCCTCCGCATCGGCCGATCCCCAGGCCGATCGCACCGCCGAGGTCAGCCGCAACACCGCCGAGACGCACATCACCGTGCGCATCAACCTCGACGGCACCGGCCAGGCCAAGCTGCACACCGGCATCGGCTTTTTCGACCACATGCTCGAGCAGATCGCCCGCCACGGGCTGATCGACCTGGAGATCGACTGCGACGGCGACCTGCACATCGACGGCCACCACACGGTGGAAGACGTGGGCATCACCCTGGGCCAGGCCTTCGCGCGCGCCGTGGGAGACAAGAAGGGCATCACCCGCTACGGCCATGCCTATGTGCCGCTGGACGAGGCGCTGAGCCGCGTGGTGGTCGATTTCTCGGGCCGCCCCGGGCTGCACCTGCACATCCCGTTCACGGCGGGCAGCATCGGCGGCTTCGACACGCAGCTCACCTACGAATTCTTCCAGGGCTTCGTGAACCACGCGGGCGTGACGCTGCACATCGACAACCTCAAGGGCATCAATGCGCACCACCAGTGCGAGACGGTGTTCAAGGCCTTTGCACGCGCGCTGCGCGCGGCGCTCACGCGCGACCCGCGCGCCGCCGGCACCATTCCGTCCACCAAGGGCAGTCTCTGATTCCCTTCATCCGCTAAGAAAAAAGGCCGCTACCGCTTTTTCATCAAGCGCTGATAGCTATGAATATGGAAGCAAAAACCGTCGCCGTGGTTGATTACGGCATGGGCAACCTGCGCTCGGTGTCACAGGCCGTGCAGGCCGCGGCAGAAGGGTCGGGCTGGACCGTGGTGGTCACCTCGCGCCCTGAAGAGGTGCGCGCCGCGCAGCGCATCGTGCTGCCGGGGCAGGGCGCCATGCCCGACTGCATGCGCGAGTTGCGCGATTCCGGGCTGCAGGAGTCGGTGCTCGAAGCCGCTGCCGCCAAGCCCCTGTTCGGGGTCTGCGTGGGCATGCAGATGCTGCTGGACCACAGTGCCGAGGGCGACACGCCCGGCCTGTCGCTGATCCCTGGGGACGTGCGCAAGTTCGACCTGGCCGGCCGCAACCAGCCTGACGGCAGCCGCTTCAAGGTGCCGCAGATGGGCTGGAACCAGGTGCGCCAGGTGTCCCATGGCAGCGCCGGGGTGCATCCGGTCTGGGCCGGCGTGCCCGATGGCAGCTACTTCTACTTCGTGCACAGCTTCTATGCCAGGCCGCAGAATCCGTCGCACTGCGCGGGCGAGGCGGACTACGGCGGTGTGTTCGCCGCGGCGATTGCACGCGATAATATTTTTGCCACCCAGTTCCACCCCGAGAAAAGTGCGGAGCACGGCCTGGCGCTGTACCGCAATTTCCTCCATTGGAATCCCTGAGTCTTTATTTTCCAACCCTGTTCGGGCCGAGCCCGGCCTCGCCCCTTTCCACCCGAACCCACCATGCTGCTCATTCCCGCCATCGACCTCAAGGACGGCCACTGCGTACGCCTCAAGCAAGGCGATATGGACCAATCCACCACCTTCGGTGAAGACCCGGCCGCCATGGCGCGCAAGTGGCTGGAGGCGGGCGCTCGCCGCCTGCACCTGGTGGACCTGAACGGCGCCTTTGCCGGCGTGCCCAAGAATTTCACCGCGATCAAGTCCATCCTCCAGGAAGTGGGCGAGGACATCCCGGTGCAGCTCGGCGGCGGTATCCGCGACCTGGACACCATCGAGAAATACATCGACGGCGGCCTGCGCTACGTGATCATCGGCACGGCGGCGGTGAAGAACCCTGGCTTCCTCAAGGACGCCTGCAGCGCCTTCGGCGGCCACATCATCGTGGGGCTGGACGCCAAGGATGGCAAGGTCGCCACCGATGGCTGGAGCAAGCTCACCGGCCACGAGGTCGTGGACCTGGCCAAGAAGTTCGAGGACTGGGGCGTCGAGTCCATCATCTACACCGACATCGGCCGCGACGGCATGCTCTCGGGCATCAACATCGAGGCCACCGTCAAGCTCGCGCAGTCGCTGAGCATTCCGGTGATCGCCTCGGGCGGCCTGTCGAACATGGCAGACATCGAGAAGCTCTGCGCGGTCGAGGGCGAGGGCGTCGAAGGCGTGATCTGCGGGCGCGCCATCTACAGCGGCGACCTCGACTTTGCGGCAGCGCAGGCGCGCGCCGATGAACTCAACGGCTGACGCGCAAAGCGCGCCCCAACGACGTATCTTTGACTGACATGCTTGCCAAACGCATCATCCCTTGCCTGGACGTGACCGGAGGCCGCGTGGTCAAGGGCGTCAACTTCGTCGAGCTGCGCGACGCGGGCGACCCCGTCGAGATCGCTGCGCGCTACAACGCGCAGGGCGCCGACGAACTGACATTTCTCGACATCACCGCCACCAGCGATGGGCGCGACCTGATCCTGCCCATCATCGAGGCGGTGGCCAGCCAGGTCTTCATCCCGCTCACCGTGGGCGGCGGCGTGCGCACCGTGGCCGATGTGCGCCGCCTGCTCAATGCGGGCGCCGACAAGACCAGCTTCAACTCGGCCGCGATTGCCGACCCCGGCGTGATCAATGCCGCATCGGACCGGTATGGTGCGCAGTGCATCGTGGTGGCCATCGATGCCAAGCGCCGCTCCGAAGAGGACGCGCAGCGCACCGGCGCCGACGGCAAGGCCGTGGGCCCGGGCTGGGATGTCTACAGCCATGGCGGCCGCAAGAACACGGGGCTCGATGCCGTGGCCTGGGCCACCGAGATGGCGCGCCGCGGCGCGGGCGAGATCCTCCTGACCAGCATGGACCGCGACGGTACCAAGGCCGGCTTCGATCTGGCGCTCACCCGTGCCGTGAGCGATGCAGTGAGCGTGCCCGTGATCGCCTCGGGCGGCGTGGGCAACCTCGACCATCTGGCTGACGGCATCCAGATCGGCGGCGCCGATGCGGTGCTGGCCGCCAGCATCTTCCATTACGGCGAGTACACCGTGGGCCAGTCCAAGCAGCACATGGCGGGGCGCGGCATCCCGGTGCGGCTGTGATGAGGGATTCCCTGCGGCCCCTGGCGGCTGCCATGGCCCTGTGCGCCGGCTTTGCCGCCATGCCAGCCGCGGCACAGCAGGTGCCGGCGCCGTCCTATGCGCGCGGCTATTTCGACCGCATTCCCTGCGTGGACCGCATCGGTCGTTGCTTTGACGCGACCATCGGCGGCAAGGCGGTGCAGGTGATTGCCGACAAGGCCGAGTACGACAAGCTCAAGGCCCTCCTGGCCGAGCTCAACGAGAATGTGCGCGATGTCTACTGGATCGTGCGCGAACCGGTGGATGGCAAGGTGGCGCTCGACGTGCTCACGCGTCCCAACGCCATGGGCCTGGCCCATGTGGGCGAAGAAAAGGAAGAGCCCGACGTCACCGTCTACGGGCTCGATGGCCAGGATCTGGAGAGCGAGACCGAAATGGTGGCGCAGCAGAGCGTGCGCGTGAACGGCCAGCCGGTCGTCACGCAGCAGGAGACGCTGACGCAGGACTTCCTGCCTCCCGGCCGCTACGTGATCGCCATCAAGTACCTGGGCCGCAAGAACTGGGACCGCAAGCGGGTCTTCCTGACCGTTGCCAAACCGTGAGGTGGGCACGGGCTCCTGTCTGGGTGCCCATAGGCCTGGGCGCCCGTCCGGCCTCTGCCCTTTGGTGAGGTGCTCTCAGACACCCGGGTGGAACAAGCCGCTGCGGCGCATGGATCCGCCCATGCGGATTCCATGCGGCCCATCGGCTGCTCAGCTTACTTTGCCATCGAGACCGGTTCGGCGCTGAACGGCTGGCCACCCGGGCCAGCCTTGAAGTTCAGCGGGCTGACCGAGTCCTGCTGGCCGACGCCGGGCCTGGACCAGTCGCACACGCCGCCAGGGAACACGGCCTGCAGCCGTGTGGTCTGCGCGGTGGAAAGCTTGCCGCCATAGTCCGCCATGTCCATCGGCTGGAGCTGGCACTTGAGGACGTCTTCTGTGCGCGCACCGCCGGCCTCCTGGCGCGGCGAGAGGTGGGGCACCAGGTACTTGTCGGCATTGCACTGGGCCTGCTCGATCACCTTCACCGACTGCGTCGCATCGCTGCTCAGCAGGCAGTGGTCCGACGTTCCGGAGGGCCTGGCCGCGGCCACCTTCTGCTGGATGGTGCTGCCGGAGGTGTCGGCTTGATGCGCGTGAGCCAGTCGTCCATCTGCAGGAAGGCGTCCTGCGAGAGCGCTGCCGGTGCCGAGAAGCCGCTGCGGTCGAAGCGCCAGATCACCTGGTTGGCGTGGCCACCAGCGTTGCGGTCGAGGCGGTCGCGGATCGAGAAGCTGCGCCACTGGTGGTGGATGCCGAGCAGCGCCACGCCTTGCCGCGAGGCGGCCGGCGTGCCGGCGACGCCCGGGGCACGTCGATCACCGAATCATCGTAGCCGCGCATGTTGATGATGGCGGTCTTGGCGATCTGCTTGCCATTGAGCACCAAGCCTGCGCGGCAGGCGATGGCCAACGCATCGGCATTGGCGACCGAGCGCGCCGTGGTGAGGTTGGTGTCGGCATCCGTTCCGCCGGCGATCTCGTTGATCGTCACGAACTCCTCGGCGCTGATGGTGCCCGCCTGCAGCGCCTTCAGGCCGTACTGCACGCCGACGTTGTCGCGCGTCTCGCGCGCGGCGGCCTGGCCGCTGGCCTTGCCCCAGATCGATTCCGCCCAGGACCAGGCGTTGCAGCGTGCGCCACCGGGGTTGGTCACCGCGTCATACACCTGCGAGGCAGGCAGCTCGCAGTTGTTGGTTGGTGCAGAGGCCTGCACGATCACGCCGGTGTCGTTGTTGGCCGGGGGCACGGTGCGCTGGAAGTAGTTGCCCGCCTTGGCGTTGCTGCCGAAGCTGTTGTACCTGCTATGGCAGGCCGAGTGGTCCATGTTTCCATACGCGCGATTCGGGGGATGGAGAAATCCCGTGCTTCAGGCAGTTGCACTGAGGCAGGCGCATTCAGTGGCCCACAGGCCAGCGCGAATGCGTAAATCCGTCCGCGGCGGGTGGGGGCGGCCCCTGCAGTGGCAGCCACAGCTGCACCACCGTACCGGCCTGCGCACCAGGGAGTATCCGCGCATGGCCGCCCAACTGGCGCGCACGTTCGTCGATGTGGTTCAGCCCCCGGCCCGAGGTGCTGCCCGGCGTGCAGGGCAGCCCGCGCCCGTCGTCCTCGATCTGCACGCACACCCCCGGCCCTGTGTCCAGTGTGGCCGACAGCGTGACGTTGGCGGCCCCGGAGTGCTTGACCACATTGGCCAGCGCCTCCTGCACGATGCGCAGCACATGCAGCGAGGCCGGCGCATCCAACCAGGGCAGGGGCGGCAGGTCGTCCATGTGCCAGTGCAGGGTGATGCCGCCCTGTGCCAGCCGGTGGCCCACGCGCTGGCGCAGGGTGGCCAGCAGCGTAGTCAGGTCCTGGTCGATGGGCTCCATCGAATCGATGGTCAGGCGCAGGTCCTCCAGGCAGTCGCGCAGCACCTGCGCCACCTCGGGCTGCGACAGGCGGCCCTGCTCGATCTGGCCCAGCGATGACACCAGCATGGCGCCCAGGCCGTCGTGCATGTCGCGCGTGAGCCGCTGGCGTTCCGCCAGGCGCACGCGTTCGTTCTCCACTTCGGCCAGCAGCGCAAAATTGCTCTGCAGAGCGCGCTGCTGCTCTGAAAGCTTGTCCTGCAGCACCTGGGCCGCGCCTTCGGCGTGCTCCAGCGCGCCGATGTAGCGGCGGTTCACGGCATACAGGAAGGCGCCCAGCACCAGCATCATGGCGTAGGGCATGAGGTAGAGGCTCTCGGGCGAGATACGCAGCTGCAGCAGCGCCAGGTCGTGCACGCCCAGGCCCAGGCAGATGCACAGCGCCACCGCCAGCACGCGAAGCTCGCGGCTGCCCCGCCAGGCCGACCAGGTGATGAGCAGGGTCACGCCCAGCGCGACCAGCGTGTTGGCCGCGTGCAGCAGCAGTGGCGTGTCGAGCGCCCAGGGCAGGAACGGCATGGATGCGGCGGAAACCAGAAGCGCAAAGCCCAGCAGCAGGCGCTCCACCAGGAAGAAGCTGCGCGTGGCAAAGCGCAGCGAGAACAGGTAGACCAGCAGCATGACCCAGGTCATCGAGGCATCGGTGGCCCACCAGAACCAGCGCAGGGCGTCCAGGTTCTGCGGCAGGTCGATGCCGTAGTGCAGGTTGCGAAACCACCAGGCCAGTGACGCCAGGCCGAAGTACAGGTAGGCCGTGTCCGAGCGGCGGCGCCACCAGAAAGCCATCGAGAACAGCCCGAGCATGACCAGCGTGGTGCTGGCGGCCAGGGGCACGGTGACGACCCAGCGCTGGCGTGCCGACCAGAGGCTCTGGACGTCGGGCTCCGGCCCCATCCACAGACGGCTCAATGCATAGCTGCCATCGGCGCGCGGTGGCAGTGCGAGGAACAGCTGGCAGAGGCCGCCCGGCTGGGAGGGCTGAGAGGCCGCGCTGGGCAGGCGCAGCAGGATGGGCTGGTTCCACTGCGATGGCCATGCCGGGCTGTTGTCCAGCAACTGCCGCGTGGCCTGTGCGGTGCGCAACCAGACCTGCAGGGGGCCGCCGTTGACGCGCGGCAGGTACAGGGCCAGGGTTTCCTGCGCCACGGGCGCCGGGCATGCGGTGCGGTACCAGACGGTGGGCACGGGCAGGTTGACGGCGGCCCGCGTGATGGGCTGGCGCTGCACTGCCTGTGGCAGGTCGACCGGTTGCCACGCGCCCTGCGCAGCGTCCGCCGGCGGGCCGATGGAGGGCTCGGCCCCTGGCGCCGGCGCCCAGCGCTCCACGCGCGTGACGGCCATGGTGTCGGCGGTTTCGGGGGCCGGGGGCCCGGCCTGGGCTCCCGGGATGGTCCAGGCCAGCAGGGCCGCCAGGCCGGCGCCGGCCATCCAGCGCAAACCCCGCCGGCATGGCGGTCTGGTGCGGGATGGGCGGGCTGCGGCGATCACGGGGCAACGGAGGGCTTCAGTCGCCCATCAGCCCGCGCTTGCGGGCCTCGTAGACCGCCTCCGACCGGGAGTGCACCTGCAGCTTGCGGTAGCTGCGCTTGACGTAGGTGAGCACGGTCTGCTGGGTCACGCCCATCATCTGCGCGATCTCGCGGTAGCTGTAGCCCTTGGCGGCCAGGCCGAGCATCTCGCATTCGCGCTCACTGAGCAGGCCCGCATCGGACTCGCTCGCCGTGGCCTCGAGCGGGCTGGCCTGGGGGCGCTGGCGCGAGCCCGCGGGGGCCAGCCGGGTCAGCAGGCGCCGCGCGATCACCGGGCTGATGGGACTGCCCCCGGCATGCACGGCGCGCACCATCTCGGCCAGGTCCAGGGCCGGTGTGTCCTTGAGCACGTAGCCGGTGGCGCCAGCCGCCAGCGCCTGCATGACATGGGCTTCGTCGCCGAACACGGTGACCACCACCACCTCGCAATGGGGTGCCACGCCCGCGCTGCGCGCAATCACCTCGATGCCGTTCAGGTCCGGCAGGCCCAGGTCCAGCAGCAGCACCTGGGGCTGGTGGCGGGCCAGCAAGGCCAGGCCCGAGGCGGCGTCGCCAGCTGCGCCCACCAGGCGCAGGTCGGGTGCGGCAGCAATGCTGTCGCACAGGCGCTGCCTGAAGAGCGGGTCGTCCTCGATGACGAGCACGGAGAGCAAGGCGGGCATGAGAGGAGGCGGGCGGTGGACACGCGGTGGTGCGGTTCATGATACGCGCCGCCCGATGTCACAGCTGCTTGCATCTGAACCGTTTTGTCCCGTGTTCGAGGGACAGACGGACACGGCGTGCGGCGGAAGAATCCATGCACCCTTACCTCTTGCAGGAGTTGCTCCATGTCTGATTCATTGATCCGGTTCTTGCGCCGGGCCCTCGTGCTGGCCGGCGCCGTGGCGGGGCTGGCCGGCCCGGCAATGGCCGCCATTCCGCATGTCGTCATCGGCGATTACCACATGCTGCTGCTCAACGCGGATGGCAGCGTCACGTCCTGGGGGCGCGGTGACTCCGGGCAACTGGGCCGTGGCCAGGCCGATCGCAGCAATCCCGCGCCCGCCAAGATCGCGTCGCTGGGCAACGAGGTGGTCGCCCTGACCGCCGCAGGCGCATTGTCCGCAGCCGTGAAGCGCGATGGCACCGTCTGGGTCTGGGGCAACGTCTCCGACGGGCTGATCGGCTCCAACACCTCGGGTGGGCAGTTCCGCTATGAGCCCACCCAGGTGCCCGGCCTGTCGGGCATCGTCTCGGTGCTGGCGGCCACCAACGGCTATTCGCTCTATGCCACGGACAGCAATGGGCAGATCTGGGCCTGGGGCTACGACAGCGGCTACGGCAACCTGGGACTGGGTCCCAACGGGCCGCAGCAACGGGGCCAGCCGCTGCCCGTGGCCGGTGCCACCGGTATCGTGCAACTGGCCGTGACCGGCACGCAGATGATCGGCCGGCGCCAGGACGGCAGCCTGATCGGCTGGGGCAGCAACGCCGTGCGCGACAACCCCATCCAGGCAGTGACCGCCGCCACCGACCCCCTGGGGGTGACGGCGCTCAAGCCCACGGGCCTGGCCTTCATCGACGCGACGGCCACGGGTAACGCGGCCGGCCTGTACTACGGCATCAGGAACGGCCAGGCGCTGGCCTGGGGCGACACCGGCAGCGGCATGCTGACCTGCGGCCAGGAGAACGTCCAGACGGCGGCCCAGCCCTACACCATCAAGAATCTGGCCAACCTGCGCCAGATCGCCGCGGGCGGGGGCTCTGCGCTCTTCGTGGACGGTGCCGGCAGCGTGTTCGCCTGCGGCCAGGGCGGCAACGGCCTGCTGGGCGATGGAACGACGGCCTCCACCAAGTGGGATTCGGTGCCGGCCAACGCCAAGGCGGGTCCGGTGCGGGTACTGGGCCTGCCCGGCCCGGTGTCGTACGTCTTCACGGGCGCCTTTGCCGCGGCGGCGCTCATGCCCGATGGCACGGTCTACACCTGGGGCCGTACCGATGGCGGCCTGCTGGGCAACGGGGTGACCACCTCCAACGGCGTGGTGAGCACGCCCACGCCGATCCAGCTCAATGCCGGGGTCGACAACAGCAGCAATCCGGGCAATACCGGCAACCCGGGCACCGGTGGCAGCACCGGCACACCCGCGCCCGGCACCGAACCCGCCTTCAGCACCGCCCAGAGCGGCCCGCTGAACAACCTGACGGCCCGGGCCGGCGTGACCCTTCCCGCCGCGCACGTGGGCCAGCCCGGTGCGATCTTCCTCATCCTGGCCTTGGCCGATGGCCGTGTGCTCATGCTGGACGGGGCGCAGTCGACCTTCGTGCCCTACAACCCGTTTGCGACCGCTGCGCTGTACGTGGGGGCGCTGCCGGTGGCGGCACCCGTGCTCAACATCAACGGCATGGACCTGAGTGCGCTGGTCGGCAGCAGCATCTTCCTGGGCTATGGCCTCGGGGTGAATTCCCAGGCCGCCGTGAACGAGATGCTGCGTGCGGGGCGCTTCTCCAATGTGCTGACCTTGCGCTGAGCGTACACACCGCCTGGCCGGCCCGCGCCTTCCTGCTGCCGTGCAGGGGGCGTGGGCGTGCGTGCGTTCAGGACCCCGTGCAATGCCCTGCCCGGGGGCGGTCATTCAAATCGCCGACAATCCGGGCCATGAACTGGCTCAATGAAGTGAAATGGGATGCGCAGGGCCTGGTGCCCGTGATCGCGCAGGAGCAGGGCACGGGCGACGTGCTGATGTTTGCGTGGATGAACCGCGAGGCGCTGGAAAAGACCGCGGAACTCGGCCGTGCCGTGTATTTCAGCCGCTCGCGCGGCAAGCTGTGGTTCAAGGGTGAGGAGTCGGGCCACGTGCAGACGGTGCACGAGATCCGCCTGGACTGCGACAACGACGTGGTGCTGCTCAAGGTGACCCAATTGGGCCACGAGCCCGGCATCGCCTGCCACACGGGCCGCCACAGCTGTTTCTTCAGCGTGCTCAGGGATGGCGCCTGGACGCCCGTCGAGCCGGTCTTGAAAGACCCCGAATCCATCTACAAATAAGACCATGAGTTCCAACGATTCCCTGGCGCGCCTGGCTGCCGTCATCGAAAGCCGCAAGCCCTCCAACGGCGGCGACCCCGAGAAGAGCTACGTTTCGCGCCTGCTGCACAAAGGGCCCGATGCCTTCCTCAAGAAGATCGGCGAGGAGGCCACCGAGGTGGTCATGGCTGCCAAGGACGTGGACCATGGCGCCGATGCCAGCAAGCTGGTCTACGAGGTGGCCGACCTGTGGTTCCACTCCATGATCGCGCTGGCCCACTATGGCCTGTCGCCGGCCGACGTGGTCACCGAGCTCGAGCGCCGCGAAGGCACCAGCGGCATCGAGGAAAAAGCCCTGCGCAAGGCGGTTGCGCGTGCTGGAGAGGAGAAAGGGTCCCCATGAACGACATCATCGACGTGCGAACCAACGACCAGAAGGCCGCAAGCCTCAAGAACATCGGCTGGGTCAGCTATGCGCTGCACCTGGTCGTGGCCCTGGGCGCCGTGCTGCCGGGCACGCAGGCCAGTGCGCTGTTGCTGGTCATCGCCCTGGTGATCGACCTGGTCAAGCGCGGCGATGCACAGGGCACCTGGCAGGAAAACCATTTCTCCTGGCGCATCCGCTCCGTGATCTGGGCCGGTGTGCTGTATGCCGTGACCGCCCCGCTGTGGCTGCTCTTTTTGCTGCCCGGCTGGATCGCCTGGATCCTCATTTCGCTGTGGTTCCTGTACCGCATCGTGCGCGGCATGCTGGCCATGAGCAAGAACCAGGCGGTGGATGCCTGAACCCCATGCGCCGCGGCGTCTGAACCTGGCGTTGCAGGGCGGGGGCTCGCACGGTGCGCTGACCTGGGGGGTGCTCGATGCCCTGCTCGAAGACGGGCAGTGGCGGCTCGATGGCATCAGCGGCACCAGCGCAGGTGCCATGAATGCCGTGGCCCTGGCCCATGGCTTTGCCCAGGCGGCACAGGCCCACAAGGACCCCGTCGAGGCGCATGCGGCCGGTTGCGTGCTCGCACGCGAGTCCCTCACCCGGCTCTGGGAGGGAGTGGGTTCCCTTGGCAGCCTGACCTGGGGTACCCCGCTGTCGGCCGCCAACCCGCTGATGGGCATGATGTCCCAGTGGTTTTCACCCTACCAGACCAATCCGCTCGGGTTTAACCCGCTGCGCAAGCTGCTGGAACGCGAAGTGGATTTCAGCCTGCTGTGTTCCAGGCGGGCCAGCATCGAGACTGTGGTCCCCCAGGTCTTCGTGTGTGCCACCAACGTCCGCACGGGCCGTGGCGAAATCTTCTCGGGTCCGCGGCTGAGCGCCGACGCAGTGATGGCCTCGGCCTGCCTGCCCATGGTCTTCAAGGCGGTGCAGATCGATGGCGAGCATTACTGGGACGGCGGCTATTCGGGCAACCCGGCGCTGCACCCCTTGATCTACCAGACCGAGACCTCGGACATCCTGCTGGTGCAGATCAATCCCATCGAGCACCTTACGGTGCCGGACAACGCGCACGAGATCATGGAGCGCATGAACGAGGTCACCTTCAATGCCAGCCTGCTGGCCGAGCTGCGCGCCATCGAGTTCGTGCGCCGGCTGCTGGCCGAGGGAAAGCTCGACGCGCGGCGCTACAAGAACGTGCTGATGCACCGCATCGACGGGGGCGCGGTGCTGGCGTCCTTTGGCGCCGACAGCAAGGTGCGGGCCGACACGGCCTTCGTGCGCCAGCTGTTCGAGCTGGGGCGCCAGGAGGGCAAGGCCTGGATGAAGGCCCACCGCAAGGACGTGGGCGTGCGCCCGAGCATCAAGATCGCTGACAATGGCTGAATGTGCCGTTTGGCAATGACGTACCGCCTTTCCCATCCATCCACCATGCACGATCCGAACTGCCTTTTCTGCAAAATCACCTCAGGCCAGATTCCTTCGAAGAAGGTTTACGAGGACGAGGAGGTGTTTGCCTTTCACGACATCCATCCCTGGGCCCCGGTGCACTTTCTGATGGTTCCCAAGGCGCATATCCCTTCCATGGCCCAGGTCACCGAAGAGCATGCCGGCGTGCTGGGGCGCATGATGGCGCTGGCGCCCAGGCTGGCTCTGGAGCAGGGCTGCAACCCCTATCCAGAGGGCGGTTTTCGCATCGTGGTAAACACGGGGGTTGAAGGTGGCCAGGAAATCCACCATCTGCACATCCACGTGATGGGCGGCCCCCGCCCGTGGCTCAAAGGCTGACCCCGGCTGACTGCCGATCCGATAGACCCCTGTTTCACCACAGGGGGCATGAACTCCGGTCACGGCCGGGGTCTAAAATGACTGCAATTCGTTAGGAGATTTTCAATGGGCTCTTTTTCCATCTGGCACTGGCTGATCGTGCTGTTGATCGTCGTCATGGTGTTTGGCACCAAGAAGCTCAAGAACATGGGTTCTGACCTCGGTGGCGCCGTCAAGGGTTTCAAGGACGGCATGAAGGACGGTTCCACGGCAGACAGCGGTGCTGTCAATCCTCCCGCTGGCCAGGTGACCAGCAGCCAGGCAGCCGACAAGACCACCATCGACGTCGAAGCCAAGCAAAAGAGCTGACCGCTGAGCGGTCACCTGTTTCATGATTGATATTGGCCTGTCCAAGATGGCGCTGATCGGCGCCGTGGCGCTGATCGTCATCGGCCCCGAGAAGCTGCCGCGCGTGGCCCGAACGGTGGGCACCTTGCTGGGCAAGGCGCAGCGCTACGTGGCCGACGTCAAGTCCGAAGTCAACCGCTCCATGGAGCTTGATGAGCTGCGCAAGATGAAGGACACGGTGGAAGGCGCCGCACGCGACGTGCAGCAGTCCATCCAGACCGGCGCCAGCGAGTTCGAGAAGGATTGGGCCGCCGCGACGGACATGACGGCCGCCGAACCCTTCGAGACATCGGCGGTGGTTCCTGCCTACAAGCACCCTGGCAAGAACTGGCGCCTCAAGCGCGGCGCCACGCCCCAGTGGTACAAGTCGCGCAGCGGCGTGCGCACCAAGGCGCAGTCCGGCGCGGCGCGCGTTGCCCGTTATCGGCCCCAGAAATTCCATTGACGATGCCGCGCGGCCTCCGGTGCGCGCTGCATGGGCGGCCCCCACGCCCCTGAAAATCCAACATGTCCGAAACTCCCCCCAAAGAAGACGAACTGGCCGGCACCGAGCAGCCGTTCGTGCAGCACCTGATGGAGCTGCGCGACCGGCTGGTCAAGGCCATCATCGCCATTGCCATCGCGGCGGCGATCCTGTTCTTCTTTCCCGGCCCTGGCGCGCTCTACGACTTCCTGGCGGCGCCCCTGGTGGCCCACCTGCCCAAGGGCGCCACGCTGATCGCCACCTCGGTGATCTCGCCCTTCATGGTGCCGCTCAAGATCCTGCTGATGTCGGCCTTCCTGCTGGCGCTACCCGTCGTGCTGTGGCAGGTCTGGGCCTTCGTGGCGCCTGGCCTGTATTCGCACGAGAAGAAGCTGGTGCTGCCGCTGGTGGTGTCCAGCACGCTGCTGTTCTTCGTGGGTGTGGCTTTTTGCTACTACTTCGTGTTCGGGCAGGTGTTTGCCTTCATCCAGGGCTTTGCGCCCAAGAGCATCACGGCCGCGCCTGACATCGAGGCCTACCTGAGCTTCGTGCTCTCGATGTTCCTGGCCTTCGGCCTGGCGTTCGAGGTGCCGATCGCGGTCGTGGTGCTGGCACGCATGAACATCGTCAGCGTGGAAAAACTCAAGAGCTTTCGCGGCTACTTCGTGGTCGGGGCCTTCGTCGTCGCAGCCATCGTGACGCCACCGGACGTGGTCTCGCAGCTCGCGCTGGCCATTCCCATGTGCATCCTCTACGAAGTAGGCATCTGGGCCGCGCAGATCTTCATCAAGCACACCAAGGCACCGGAAGACGCCGAGAGCACGGCATCGTCGTCCTCTTCCTCCTAGACCGGGGGCATCCCTCCCGCCATGGGGCGGCTTACCGAAAATGAGCAACTGCCGCCAAAAGCGCCAGTTGCTTTTTTCATGGGGGGTCAGCAAGCGAGTGGCCCCGGGGCGTATGGAGTGCGACCGAGGTTCCAGATTCCAGTCCTTGACTGGATGCGATCCGTGCCGGTGCTGCTGCGCAAGGACCTCCCTGGCGCGAAGGCGGCGCATTCCGACCCTGCGCCTGGAGCGTGTTTCTCGAACGGCGAAGCAAGGGCGGGTGGCCGCAAGAGCGGCCGCACCGGCGCGAGCAGCGCTCAGGGGCGCTATCTCTTCACGTTGCGCTGGGGGCGGGGCCGCAGGCCCGGGGTGATGTTCAGTTCCACGAGGGCATCGGCGCGCTTGACGTTGAAGGGGGCGGCCGTGCCGGGCTTGAGGGCGGCCACGGCGGTGAGCAGCTCGGAGACATTGCCCACGTTCTTGCCGTCCACCTTGACGATCACGTCGCCCGGGCGCATGCCGGCCTGTGCGGCGGGGCCGTCCTGCAGCACCCCGGTGATGATGACGCCTTCGGAGGCCTTCACGCCGAAGGTCTCGGCCAGCTCGGGCGAGAGTTCGTTGGGCTCCACGCCGATCCAGCCGCGCGTGACCTGGCCGTCCTTGACGATGCCGTCCAGGACCAGGCGCGCCGTGGAGACCGGGATGGCAAAGCCAATGCCCATACTGCCGCCCGAGCGCGAGTAGATGGCGGTGTTGATGCCCAGCAGGTTGCCATTGACGTCCACCAGCGCCCCACCCGAATTGCCGGGGTTGATGGCTGCGTCGGTCTGGATGAAGTTCTCGAAGGTGTTGATCCCGAGCTGGGTGCGGCCCAGGGCGCTGACGATGCCGCTGGTCACCGTCTGGCCCACGCCGAAGGGATTGCCGATGGCCAGCACCTGGTCGCCGACGTCCAGGGTGTCCGAATTGCCCAGCACGATCACGGGCAGCTTGTCGAGCTCGATCCGGAGGATGGCCAGGTCGGTGTCGGGGTCGGTGCCGATCACGCGTGCGCGGGCGCGGCGGCTGTCGGTGAGCGTGACCTCGATCTCGTCAGCGCCTTCCACCACATGGTTGTTGGTAAGGATGTAGCCGTCGGGGCTGATGATCACGCCGCTGCCCAGGCCCGCCTGGGACTGCTGGCTGTTGCCCTGGTCGCCGAAGAAGAACTGGAACCAGGGGTCGTTGCTGCGTGGGTGGCGCACGGCCTTGCTGGTGTTGATGCTCACCACGGCCGGAGCGGCCTTGCGCGCCGCGGCGCTGAAGCTGCCGGCGGCCGGCTGGCTGGCGGTGGCGGTGTTGGCAGGGGCTTCGATCAGCGCGATACCGGCGCCCGAGCGCACGTTGCCCCGCCCCAGCCAACCGGGCTGCAGGGTTGCCACGACGAAATAGGCCGCGACGAGCACCGTCACGGTCTGGGAAAACAGCAGCCAGATGCGCTTCATGGAGTGGGAGTCAAGGGGTCAACAAAGACCGCCATTGTGCTTCATCGCATGCGAAACGCCGCTGCGCAGCCCGCCTGGCGCCTGGACTGGCGAGCGGGGGAATCGCGAAGCGCGATGTTACGGTGCTAGGGAAAACCCTATAATTGTCCCACGACTGCCCCCGCTGCCTGTTCTCCTGTGGCCCGCTACCCGCCCGGCCGCCCACGACAATCTCCCCCATCCGGAAACTGCCGACGAACGATGGCCCGCGGCATGCCACCGCTGCCGCCGCACCCCGCAGTCCTGTGCACGCATTTTCTGGAGCTTTCCCCATGACCTCGATCACCGCGGCGGATGGCGCGTCCGCCGCCGCCAGCCCTTCCCATCGCCCCCTGAACCGCAGCGACTACAAGACCCTGGGCCTGTCCGCTCTGGGCGGGACGCTGGAGTTCTACGACTTTGTCGTTTTCGTCTTCTTCGCCAATGTCATCGGCTCGCTGTTCTTCCCGGCCGACATGCCGGAATGGATGCGCCAGCTGCAGACCCTGGGCATCTTCGCCGCCGGCTATCTGGCGCGCCCGCTGGGCGGCATCGTGATCGCCCACTATGGCGACAGGCTCGGGCGCAAGAAGATGTTCACGCTGTCCATCTTCCTGATGTCCGTGCCCACCCTGGTCATCGGCATTCTGCCCACCTACGCCACCATCGGCATTGCCGCGCCGCTGCTGCTGCTGGCCATGCGTGTGCTGCAGGGCGCTGCCATCGGTGGCGAGATGCCCGGTGCCTGGGTGTTCGTGGCCGAACACGCGCCGGCCAGGAACTACGGTTTTGCCATCGGCACGCTGACTTCGGGCATCACCGGTGGCATCTTCCTGGGCTCCATCATGGGCGTGTGGCTCAACACGACCTACAGCCAGGCCGAGGTGCACGACTGGGCCTGGCGAATCCCCTTCATCCTGGGCGGTGTGTTCGGCCTGGTGTCGGTGTACCTGCGCAAGTTCCTCGAAGAGACCCCCATCTTCCGGGAGATGCAGGCCCGCAAGGCCGCAGACCGGGAGCTGCCGCTCAAGACCATCCTGCGCGACCACCGCGAAGCCTGCGTGCTCGTGGCGCTGATGACCTGGGTGCTGTCCACGGCCGTGGTGGTGGTGGTGCTGTTCACCCCCTCCTACCTGCAGAAGGTGTTCCACATCGTGCCCGCGGCCGCCATGAAGGCCAATGCCGTGGCCACCGTCACGCTGACCATCGGCTGTGTGTTCTGGGGCTGGCTGTCCGACAAGGCCGGCACGCGCGCGGCCATGGTGCTGGGTTGGGGCGGCATGACCGCCACCGCCTACCTGTTCTATGCGGGCCTGCCGGGCACCGATGCCTCGCTGGTGGGGTCTTATGCGCTGGTGGGATTTTTCGTCGGCAGCATCTCGCTGCTGCCCGTGGTGGGCGTGCGCGCTTTCCCCGTGCCCGTGCGTTTCACAGGCCTGTCCTTTGCCTACAACATGGCGTATGCCGTGTTCGGTGGCCTCACGCCCATGCTGGTCACCACCTGGCAGCAGGCGGATGTGCTGGCGCCGGCCCACTATGTCGCCGCCATGGGGGTGCTGGGAGCGGCCATCGGCCTGTTCTGGCCCCTGGCTGCCAGGGGCTGGCAGCCAGCAAAAGCCTGAGGGACTTGTTCGGCGCCGCCCTTGGGCACAATCGGGGCATGAGCATTCAGCGACAAGAACTTCTGGCCCTTCTGGATGGGCTGCTGCAGCCTGCGCGCTTCAAGGACTACGGCCCCAACGGCCTGCAGGTGGAGGGCAAGGAGACCATCACCCGCATCGTGAGCGGCGTGACGGCCAGCCGCGCCCTGATCGAGGCGGCCATCGACGCACGCGCGGACGCCGTCTTCGTGCACCACGGCCTGTTCTGGCGTGGGCAGGATGGCCGCGTGGTGGGCTGGATGAAGCAGCGGCTGCAGCTGCTGCTGGCGCACGACATCAACCTGTTCGCCTACCACCTGCCACTCGATGCCCACCCCGAACTGGGCAACAACGCGCAATTGGGCCGGGTGCTGGGCCTGGCGGCCGATGCTCGCTTCGGCGAGCAGGATCTGGGCTGCGTGGCGGGAGCCGATTTTGCCGATGGCCAGGCCCTGGCCGACCATGTGGCTGGCGCCCTGGGTCGCGCCGTGACCCTGGTGCAACCTGCTGGGGGCTTGCAGCGGCCAATCCGCCGGGTGGCCTGGTGCACGGGCGGGGCGCAGGGCTACTTCGAGCCGGCCATCGCAGCGGGGGCCGATGCCTTCATCACGGGCGAGATCTCCGAGCCCCAGGCGCATCTGGCGCGCGAGACGGGGGTGTGCTTCATCGCCGCCGGCCACCATGCGACGGAGCGCTATGGTGCGCCCGCGGTGGCGGCACACGTGGCGATGCAGGCCGGGGTGGAGCATCTCTTCATCGAAGTGGACAACCCGGCGTGAGCGCCACCTTGGCCCTCTTGCCTATCTGCCATCCATGAACAACACCATTGCCATCACCCAGGGCGACCCCGCCGGGATCGGCCCCGAAATCGTTGCCAAGGCCTTTCGCGATGCGCCGGACGACCTGCGCGGTTGCTTCGTGGTGGGCGACGTGGACACCCTGCGCCGTGCCGCGCAATGCATCGAACGCCCCGGCATGCCCTCGTTGCCCGTGGCGCCGATCGGTTCGACGGCGCAGGCCTTGCAGGTGCCCCCGCGCTGCATGCCGGTGTTGCCGTTGCCGGGGCTGCCCGGGCCACAGCCCTGGGGCCGCATCGGCGCCGAGGCCGGCCGAGCGGCAGCCGATTGCGTGGTGTGGGCGGCACGGGCTGCACTGCGTGGCGAGGTGGCGGCCCTGGTCACGGCGCCGCTGCACAAGGAAGCGTTGTCGGCCGCCGGGGTGGCCTTTCCGGGCCACACCGAGCTGCTGCAGGCCGAGGCGGCGCGGCATCTGGGTGTGCCCTTGGCCGCCATGCCGGTGCGCATGATGCTGGCCAGCGACGAGTTGCGCACGGTACTGGTCAGCATCCACATGTCGCTGCGCGATGCGATCGAGGCCGTGACGCCTGCCAATCTGGCGCAGACGCTGCAGATCACCCATGCCGCCCTGCTGCGCACCCTGGGCCGGGCGCCGCGCATCGGCGTGGCGGGGCTCAACCCGCATGCGGGGGAGGGTGGCCTGTTCGGCCAGGAGGAAGTCGACACCATCGCCCCGGCCATTGCGGCGGCCAGGGCGCAGGGCATGGACGTGCACGGCCCCTTTGCGCCCGACACGGTGTTCATGCGCGCGCGCCACGCGCCCGGCCACACGGGTGAGTTCGACGTGGTGGTGGCCATGTACCACGACCAGGGCCTGATCCCCGTGAAGTACCTGGGGGTGGACAAGGGCGTGAACGTGACCCTGGGCTTGCCGCTTACGCGTACCAGCCCGGACCACGGCACGGCTTTCGACATCGCCGGCCAGGGCATCGCGGATGCCTCCAGTCTGGTGGAGGCCGTGCGCATGGCGCGGCAGCTGGTGCAGTAGCGCCAGGGGCGCTCAGGGCTGCCGGTTTTTCAGGCTGTCGCGGATTTCGCGCAACAGCGCGATGTCTTCAGGCGGCGCGGCGGGAGCAGCGGGTGCCACCGGGGTTTCGCGCTTCAAGCGGTTGATCTGCTTGATCATCATGAAGATGATGAACGCGAGGATGATGAAGTTCACCGCCACGGTGATGAAGTTGCCGTAGGCGAATACCGGGACGCCCGCCTTCTTGAGGGCGTCCAGCGTCATGGCGGTGCCGGCCGGCACGTTGCCCAGCACGATGAACAGGTTGGAAAAATCGAGTTTCCCGAACACCAGTCCCACCACGGGCAGGATCAGATCGGACACGACCGAATCCACGATCTTGCCGAAGGCGCCGCCAATGATGACCCCCACGGCCAGGTCGATCACGTTGCCTTTGACGGCAAATTCCCGGAACTCTTGTGCGATGCCCATGGATAACCCTCCTTGATAATAGACAAGAAGGCGAGTATTGCCCAGGTCTGCTCCCTGTCAAGGCGGACTGCCCGCCTGCAATGACCCTTTTCACTCCGCTACAATTCGCGGTTGACCCCAATAGCGATGTACATCGAGGATCCCCATGAGTGACACCCCAATCGACTCCAGCAAGCGGACGTGGCTGATTGCGTCCGGCTGTGCTGGTGCGGTGGGCGGCGTGGCAACCGCCGTTCCTTTCGTGAGTACCTTCCAGCCTTCCGAGCGGGCCAAGGCTGCAGGTGCGGCCGTCGAGGTGGACATCTCCGCGCTCAAGCCCGGAGAAAAAGTCACCGTGGAGTGGCGCGGCAAGCCCGTCTGGATCGTCAAGCGCACGCCCGAGCAGCTCGCCGAGCTGCCCAAGCTCGATGGCCAGCTGGCGGATCCCAAGTCCGAGCGCAAGCCCTCGGAACTGACGCCCGAATACGCCCGCAACGAAGGCCGCTCCATCAAGCCCGAGATCCTGGTGGCGGTGGGCATCTGCTCGCACCTGGGGTGCTCGCCATCGGACAAGTTCCAGACCGGCGCGCAGGCCTCGCTGCCCGACGACTGGAAGGGCGGGTTTCTGTGCCCATGCCATGGCTCCACGTTCGACATGGCCGGCCGTGTGTTCAAGAACAAGCCGGCCCCGGACAACCTGGAAGTGCCGCCCCACATGTACCTGTCGGAGACCCGCCTCCTGATCGGTGAAGACAAGGCTTGAGGGATACAAGAACATGGCCCACGAATTCAAGGAAATCTCCCCCAACGCTTCGGCAGGCGCGAAGGTCACCAACTGGTTCGAGAACCGGTTTCCGACCGCTTTCGATGCCTACCGCGTGCACATGTCGGAGTACTACGCCCCGAAGAACTTCAACTTCTGGTACATCTTCGGCTCGCTGTCGCTCCTGGTGCTGGTGATCCAGATCGTCACCGGGATCTTCCTGGTGATGCACTACAAGCCCGATGCCGCCAAGGCCTTCGAGTCGGTCGAGTACATCATGCGCGACGTGCCCTGGGGCTGGCTGATCCGCTACATGCACTCCACGGGGGCTTCGGCCTTCTTCGTGGTGGTCTACCTGCACATGTTCCGCGGGCTGATCTACGGCAGCTACCGCAAGCCGCGCGAGCTGGTGTGGGTGTTCGGCTGCGCGATCTTCCTGTGCCTGATGGCCGAGGCCTTCATGGGCTACCTGCTGCCCTGGGGCCAGATGTCGTACTGGGGCGCCCAGGTGATCGTGAACCTGTTCGCCGCGATTCCCTTCGTCGGCCCGGACCTGGCGCTGCTGATCCGCGGCGACTACGTGGTGGGTGATGCGACGCTGAACCGCTTCTTCAGCTTCCACGTGATTGCCGTGCCGCTGGTGCTGCTGGGCCTGGTGGTCGCCCACCTGCTGGCGTTGCACGACGTGGGCTCCAACAACCCCGACGGGGTGGAGATCAAGGGCCCCAAGGCCCCCAAGGATGCCAATGGCAAGCCCCTGGACGGCGTGCCCTTCCATCCTTACTACACCGTGCACGACATCTTCGGTGTCTGCGTGTTCCTGATGGCCTTCACGGCGGTGATCTTCTTCGCCCCCGAGTTCGGCGGCTACTTCCTCGAGTACAACAACTTCATCCCGGCCGATCCGCTGAAGACGCCTGCGCACATTGCACCGGTCTGGTACTTCACGCCGTTCTACTCGATGCTGCGTGCCATCACCAGCGAGATGATGTACGCGCTGATCCTGTGCGTGGTGGGTGGTGCCGTGCTGGCCTCGGTCAAGCTCAAGCTGCCGGGCTTCATCAAGGTCGGTGCCGTGGTCGCCTCCCTGGTGGTTGCCGCGCTGATGCTGGCCATCGACGCCAAGTTCTGGGGTGTGGTGGTGATGGGCGGTGCCGTGATCATCCTGTTCTTCCTGCCCTGGCTGGACTACAGCCCGGTCAAGTCGATCCGCTACCGTCCCGACTGGCACAAGTACCTGTACGGCATCTTCGTGATCAACTTCCTGATCCTCGGTTACCTGGGTGTGCAGCCGCCATCGGCCATCGGTGAGCGTGTATCGCAGGTGGGCACGCTGTTCTACTTCGGCTTCTTCATCCTGATGCCGGTGTGGAGCCGCCTGGGTACGCCCAAGCCGGTGCCTGACCGTGTGACCTTTGCCGCGCACTGAGCGGGAGACAAGAACAATGAAGAAACTCATCCTCACGCTGATCGCAGCCCTGGGCATCGTTTCGGGTGCGCAGGCCGCCGAAGGCGGCATTGCCTGGGACAAGGCGCCCAACAAGACCAACGATCTGGCATCGCTGCAGAACGGCGCCAAGATCTTCGTCAACTACTGCCTGAGCTGCCATTCGGCGGCGTTCATGCGCTACAACCGCTTGAAGGACATCGGCCTGAGCGAGCAGGAGATCAAGGACAACCTGCTGTTCGCGACCGACAAGGTTGGCGAGACCATGAAGGCGTCCATCGATCCCAAGCAGGCCAAGGAATGGTTTGGCGCGAACCCGCCCGACCTGACCGTGATCGCGCGTTCGCGCGCCGGCCACGGTGGCACGGGTGCGGACTACCTGTACACCTTCCTGCGCACCTTCTACCGCGACGAGACCAAGGCCACGGGCTGGAACAACCTGGTTTTCCCGAGCGTCGGCATGCCGCACGTGCTGTGGGAAATGCAGGGCGATCGCCGCCCGGTCTTCGAGGAGCATGAAAGCCATGGCCACAAGACCCAGGTCTTCAAGGGCTGGCAGCAGGTGACCCCTGGTACGGTGACGCCTTTGCAGTTCGAACAGAATATCGGCGATCTCGTGAACTACCTGCAATGGATGGGCGAGCCTGCGCAGAACACCCGCATCCGTGTGGGTGTCTGGGTGCTGCTCTTCCTGGGTGTGTTCACGCTCATTGCCTGGAGACTGAACGCTTCCTTCTGGAAAGACGTCAAATAAACAGCCGGATCCATCTGCCCCATCCCCTTTCGGGGGATGGGGTCGGGTCTTTACAGAGTGGGCGCTTTTGGCTCCCACTCTTTTGATTTTTAGGAGCCTCCCACCATGATGGTGCTTTACTCGGGAACGACCTGTCCCTTCTCCCACCGCTGCCGTTTTGTCCTGTTCGAAAAGGGCATGGATTTCGAGATCCGCGATGTGGACCTGTACAACAAGCCCGAAGACATCAGCGTGATGAACCCCTACGGCCAGGTGCCCATCCTGGTCGAGCGTGACCTGATCCTGTACGAGTCGAACATCATCAACGAGTACATCGACGAGCGCTTCCCGC
>JAZKEE010000054.1:6858-19770 GCA_040387235.1 Pseudomonadota bacterium | reverse complement strand
AAGCACATGCCCACCGCGATGATGCCGATGAAGGCCGTGCGCGTGAGCACGTTCATCACGTTGTCGTAGGTGGCGAAGTTGCTGTTGAGCAGCGTGCCCGCAATGCACAGCAGCACCAGGCCGATGATGGGGCCCAGCCCGTGCAGCCTGCCCCACCAGGCGGTGGCGGCGCCGTGGCGGCTGCCTGCAACCGGCGCGGTCGGGGCGTTTTCAGCGGGTACCTGTGGCATGGACGATCAACTCCTCTTCGGTCAAATGGGGCTCTTGGAGCGTGGTCTGCAGCCGGCCGGCGCGCATCACCGCCACGCGGTGGCACAGGCCGATCAACTCCATCAATTCGGACGAAATCACGATCACCGCCAGGCCCTGCGCCGCCAGGCGCTGCACCAGGTGGTAGATCTCGCGCTTGGCGCCCACGTCCACGCCGCGCGTGGGCTCGTCGAGCACCACCACGCTGGGGCCGGGGTGGAGCACCTTGGCCAGCGCCAGCTTTTGCTGGTTGCCGCCCGACAGCGACGATGCACGCACGTCCAGCGAGCCGGTGCGGATGCCGAACTCCTGCACCGCGCCGCGCAGAGCGGCCTGCTCGGCCGCCGGGTCGAGCCAGGGTGTCGCATAGCGCTCCAGCGCCATCAGCGTGAGGTTGGGGCGCAGGCTGAAGTGCACATGCAGGCCCTTGCCCTTGCGGTCTTCGCTCAGGTAGGTGAGGCCGTGGCGCGCGGCGTCGCGCGGGCTCTTGAGCTGCACCGCCTTGCCCGCCAACTCCACCGTGCCGGCCGAGCGCGGGCGCAGGCCCAGCAGGCCCTCGAACAGCTCGGTGCGACCGGCGCCCACCAGCCCTGCAAAACCCAGGATCTCCCCGCGGCGCACTTCAAAGTCAACGTCCTGGGCCCAGCCGGGCACCGTGAGGCCACGCACCTGCAGGATGGGCTCGCCTGCCGGGGCGGGCAGCTTGGCGGGGAACAGGTCGGCCAGCTCGCGGCCCACCATCAGGTTGGCCATCTGCCGGCGCGTGACGCTGGCCGTGGGCTCGCGTGCCACCAGCAGGCCGTCGCGCATCACCACCACCTCGTCGGTGGTGCGCTCCACTTCGTCGAGCTTGTGCGAGATGTAGATGATGGTCACGCCCGCGGCCTTGAGCCCGGCCATCAGCGCGAACAGGCGCTCCGTCTCGCCCGGGGTGAGCGTGGCGGTAGGCTCGTCCATGATCAGGAGGCGCGCATTGCGGGCCAGCGCGCGGGCGATCTCCACCAGCTGCTTTTCGGCCACGATGAGCTTCTTCACGCGGGTGTCGGGGTCCAGTGGCAGGCCGACCTGGGCCAGGGCAGCGCGGGTCTTCTCCCTCATCGCTCGATCGTCGAGTAAGAATCCTTTCTTGATCTCATGCCCCAGGAAGACGTTCTGCGCAATCGTCAGGTCGTCCGCCAGGTTGAACTCCTGGTGGATCAGCACGATGCCCTGCGCTTCGGCCGCGCGCGACCCGCCGCCGGGGGCGCGCACGGCGCCGTCGACCACCACCTCGCCAGTGGTCGGGCTCTCGTACCCGGCCAGGATCTTCATCAGCGTGGACTTGCCCGCGCCGTTCTCGCCCAGCAGACCGTACACGCGGCCCGGCTGCAGCGCAAAACCCACGCCGTGCAGCACGCGCACGGGCCCGAACTCCTTGGTCACGTTGCGGAACTCGACGGCGACGCTCATCGTACGGCCCCTCCCGAACGCGAGGACTGGGCCATGCTCTCCTGCATGGCCAGCACGCCAGCGCCCACCACGCCGGCATCGTCGGCCAGGGGGGCGTACTGGATCTCCAGGTGGCGCGTCGACAGTGCCAGGGAGCGGTGGTACACGCTCTGGCGCACCGAGGCCAGGAACAGCGGCCCCATGTCCGCCACCCGGCCCGCGATGAACACGTGCGAGGGGTTGAAGAAGTTGACGATGGAGGCCAGCATCTGCCCCACCAGATTGCCTGCGCGCTGGATGATGGCGTTGGCTGCCACGTCGCCCGCACGGCTGGCCTGGGCCACGTCTTCGGTGGTCAGGGTGCCGGTGGCCTGCAGACGCTCGGCCAGCAGCGCGCTCTCGCCCGCCTGGGCTGCGGCCAGCGCCATGCGCGCCATGGCAGGTGCGGCGGCCATGGCCTCGACGCAGCCCTGGTTGCCGCAGTGGCAACGCGGGCCGGCCTGGTCTACGCAGATGTGGCCCACGTCGCCGGCCGAACCATTGGCGCCCCGGTACACCTGGCCATGGCAGACGATGCCGCAGCCAATGCCCGTGCCGATCTTGATGACCAGGAAATTGGGCAGGTTGCGCTGCAGCCGCCACAGCTCGCCCAGCGCCATCAGGTTCACGTCGTTGTCCACGAACACCGGGGCGGCGAAGGCCTCGCGCAGGTAGTCGCGGATGGAAAATCCGTCCCAGTCGGGCATCAGCGGGGGGTTGACCAGTTGGCCACTCTCGAAATCCACAGGGCCGGGCACACCCATGCCGATGGCGATGACCTGCGACGCCGGCAGGCCGCAGCGCGCCATCAGCTCGCGCATCAGGCCGCGCAGCCGCGCCAGGATCACGCCGGGGCCCTGGCGCACGTCGATGGGTTCGCGGTGCCGCGCCAGCACGGTCATGTCGGGACGCATGATGGCCACCTGCATGCTGGTGGCGCCCAGGTCGGCGCCGATCACCACGCCCAGGGTCTCGCTCAGGCGCAGGGTCTCGGCCCGCCGCCCGCCGGAGGACTCCTGCAGGCCCACCTCGTCGAGCAGACCCTCATCAAGCAAGGCCGCTACCCGCGCGTTGGCCTTGCTCTTGGAGTAGGCCAGCCGCTGCGCAAGTGCATGCCGCGACGCGCCCGCCGACCAGAAAATGGTCTGCAGAACGTCCAGGTCTTCAGTGCCGCAGTTGTGCCAGCGTGCCAAGGCTTGTCTCCTGTTTTATGTGGCTGACCTTGCGGGGCCGCAGTGGGCCCCAACCAGGTCGCCTGCACCTTGTTTGGTGCGTTGGACAAATACTATGCGGCCCACTTAGGCCACACAAGACTTAACTTAGACCTAATTTTGTCTTAAGTCACTTGTTTTGGTGGTCATGTCGTTGTCACGTTGGCTGGGTCCACTCAAGCGGCAGACGGCAGCCGGCCATCGACATGCGGCGGCTTTCAGGAAACCGAGCAACCAACACAGACGAGGGAATCCATGAAATTGCGATTGATCGCCGCGGCTTGTGCCGCTATGGCCGCCACCTTGATCGCTTGCGGCAGCGGCGGCAGCGAGCCGCCGTTCACCGTCAAGCTGATCGGCTTCAACGATTACCACGGCAATCTGGAATCCCCCGGCACTTTCGGCGCCAGCGCCGCCGTGCCGGCAGCGGAGCGCCCGCCCGTGGGCGGCGCCGAATTCATGGCAGCCCACGTCGCCAAGCTCAAGGCCCAGAACCCCAACAATGTGGTGGTGGGTGCCGGTGACTCGATCGGCGCATCGCCACTGATCTCGGCACTGTTCCAGGATGAGCCCGCGGTGGAAACGCTCAACCGCATCGGGCTGGAGTTCAACTCGGTGGGCAACCACGAGTTCGACAAGGGCTCTGCCGAGCTGCTGCGCCTGCAGAACGGCGGCTGCAAGACCGGCGAGACCAACAGCTGCAAGGGGTCGGTTGCCGGCACGCCGGTGCCGTTCGAAGGCGCAAAGTTCAAGTGGCTGTCGGCCAACGTCATCTCCACCGCCACCGGCAAGCCCCTGCTGCCGGCCTATGGCATCAAGGAGTTCAAGGGCGTCAAGGTGGCCTTCATCGGCATGACGTTCAAGGCAACGCCCACCGTGGTGACACCTACCGGCGTGGCCGGCCTGGAGTTCCGCGACGAGATCCAGACGGTGAACAGCCTCATCCCCGAGCTCAAGGGCCAGGGCATCGAAGCCATCGTCGTGCTGGTGCACGAGGGCGGCTTCCAGTCCGGCACCGTGTCGGACATCAACGGCTGCGAGGGCGCGCTCGCCGGCTCGGGCATTGCCACCCTGGTCAAGGGCCTGGACAACGCGGTGGACGCCGTGATCAGCGGCCACACCCACGCCGCCTACAACTGCAAGCTGCCCAATGCCACGGGCCGCACCATCCCGGTGACCAGCTCCAGCTCGTTCGGCCGCGTGCTGACCGACATGGACCTGACCATCGACCCGTCCACGCGCGACATCACGGCCATCGCCACCACCAACCGCCTCGTGGTGCGCAACGACCCCGCCGTGCCCGCAGATGCGGCCGTCGCCCGGATCATCGCCGGCTACAACAGCCTGGTCTCGCCGATTGCCAACACGGTGATCGGCTCCATCGCCGCCGAGCTGCCCAACAGCCGCACCGACGGCGCCTGCAACATGCCGGCCGGCGACCTGGTCGCCGACGCCATGCTGGCGGCCACGCAGGGTCCGACCTTCGGCTCGGCGGTCATCGCCCTGATGAACGGCGGCGGCGTGCGCAACCCCGGCTTCACCTTCGCGACCAGCGCCGTGGGCGAAGGTGCCGGCAACGTCACCTACGGCGAGGCGTTCACCACGCAGCCATTCGGCAACAGCCTGGTGACCATGTCGCTGACGGCGCAGGACCTGAAGGACGTGCTGGAAGAGCAGTTCGCGGCCTGCAAGGGTCAGTCGGCAACGGCCACGCGCGTGATGCTGCCGTCCAACGGCTTCAAATACACCTGGGACGGCGCCAAGGCCTGCGGCGCGCGCGTCAGCAACGTCACGCTGCGCAACGGTGCCTCGACGGAGACCATCGTCGACGCCGCGGGCGCAGTGCCCAACCCGACCAAGACCTATCGCGTCACCATGAACAACTTCATGGCCGATGGCGGTGATGGCTACTCCACCTTCCTCAAGGGCACCAGCCGCCTGGGAGGCGCGCAGGACATCGACGCGCTGGTAGCCTACCTGTCGGGCTTCAAGGCGCCCAGGGCACCGTACACGCTGGGCAGCAACCCCAACGATGCGGGCGGCAGCCGCATCAACCGCACCGGCACCAGCACCGCATGCCCGACCGGCGCCGTCACTTCCTGAGCGGCCTGCTGTCGCTGGCGGTGGCCGGCCCGCTGGCGGCCTCGCCGGCCACCGAGGAGAAACTCAAGGCGATCATGCAAGGGGCCGCCGCCCGGCCGCCCGCAGCCGAGCGCCTGCTCGAGCGCGAGACCCTGCTGCGCGAAGCCGAGGCCGCGCTGGCGGCCGGCGATGCGCAAACGGCCGAGCAAGGCTTCGACCGCGCCGCGCTGATCCTGCATTCGGCCGACACCGAGATGGGCCTGGTGCGCAGCTACATGCAGTCGGGCCAGTACCGGCGCGCACTGGCTTTCGGCGCGCACACGGCGGGTGCGCACCTGGACGTGGTCGGCGGCGCGGCGCTGTATGCCTGGCTGCTCCACGCGGGCGGGCAGGATGTGATCGCCCGCAAGCTGCTGGCCGATGCGCAGGCGCGCGCGCCGTCGCAGCCGCTGGTGGCCGGTGTGGCCCGTGAGCTCGCGTCGGGTGCGCCGCATGCGAGCGGCGACATGCTGCTGGCGCCCGCACGGCTGGCCCCGTACAGCCATTCCAGCCACTCGGCGGCGCTGCCGCGCGGCGTGCGCGTGGTTGCGGCCGGTACGCTGGTGGATGAAGGCCGCATGGCACTGGTGCCCGCGCGGGCCGTCGCCGGCAGCCGGCGCCTGTGGGTTCGCAACGGGCTGGGGCAGTTGGTGCCGGCCACCGCCATGCCGGTGCGCAGCGAGGGCGGGGTCGCCCTGCTGCGCCTGGGCAGCCCGCTGCCCGCGCCGTCCACGGGCAGCGTGCCCGCCGACGTGTTCCCCGGCGCCGTGGCGTTCGCCGTGGCGTATGCGCAAACCAGCGATGCGGGCGCCGCCTGGCCCCTGCTGCGCACGGGCTTCGTCGGTGCCGCCAGGGGTGCGCAGGGGGACCGCGACCTCGACGTGTCCATGCACCAGGGCCTGGCGCCGGGCGGACCCGTCTTCGACCAGGCCGGCCGGCTCGCGGGCATTGCGCTGCTCGACGGTGCTGGTGGTGCCGCAGGTGGTGCGAGACTGGTGGCCGCGCCCCGTTTGCGCGCGGCACTCAATGGGCAGGTGGCTCTGCCCGTTTCCACGGAGGGTGGCCGCCTGGGGCCCGACGCGGTGTACGAAGCAGCGCTGCGCAGCACCTTGCAGGTGATCGCCGCCCGCTGAGGCGGGCGCTAGCTGCAAGGCCTGCACCTCTGCAGGCTCGTCTGCGGGCTGCGTGGTGGAACCCAGGTCGGCGCAGCCGCTACCATCTCGCGGCACACCCCGGCGCCTCCCTCCACTCTGCCCCATGATCAGCCTTCAGAAATCCATTGCCCACGGCCTTTTGACCCCCGCCTGCCACGACGATCTGGACCACCAGGGCCAATGGCTTCTGGACTTGATTGCCAGCCGGGACCACGCAGGGCCGGGTCTGGCAAGCGGCACGACGGTACAGGTGGGCTGGTCGGTCCTGACCCTGGCGGCCACGGCCAACGGGGTGTTGGAAGTCCGCGAGCCGGCCTTCGACACCGACCCGCTGACCGCCACCCGGGCCGATGTCTCCACCACCTTGCGCATCCTGGCAGCCCAGACCGACCTGCTGCGCCGCGTGGGGGGCGAGGGCCTGGCGGCGCGCTTCGACGACAAGGTGGTCGTGCAAAAAGGCTGCCTGGCCGAGCCCGGCATCTATGCCCAGCGGTCGGAACCCACACCGGGAGATTCCGGGTGGTATGTCGGGCTGGCCGATGGGCCCGCGGCGGCGGGCGCCGAGGACCTGGAAGCGATCCAGCTTCATCAACTGCTGGTGTTGCGCCCCCACCTGCTGGCAGCGATGGCGCTGCCCGTGGACTGGATCTGCGTATGGCAGGGCGATGAACTGCGGGGGATTGCCGACGACCGCAACCAGGAGCGCTGGGCAACGGCCTGAAGCCATTTAGATGCTGCTGGAGTCCGTGGCGACCCAGTGAAAACTGCCCGACTCGCGCAGCCACCGGAAGTGGACCTCCAGGCCCAGGTAGTCGCGATCCGGCGCATTCAGCGCGTTCTGCCGCTCAAGGCAGCGCACGAAGTAGCTGATGCACACCTCCCTTCGTCTGCCGGCCTTCGCAAACCAGGGCTCGTCCTGAATCCAATAGCGCTCGGCAGACAGGTAGCACTCGCCGGTCAGCCTTTCCAGATCGGGGAATGCATTGCCAGCCGGCAGATCGCTGGCGTACTGCGCCACCCGGCGCCACACCTCGGCCTCGATCACGGCGCGCAAATCCTGGAGGGCTTCGTGGTCTACATCCTCGAAGCGATCACACCGCTCCACATCCACCGGCCCCGCCCATGGTGGACTGGAAATGCGCGCAAACCGAAGCTCAGGCGGCCGCATGCAGGACATAGCAAACCCATGGCTCCTGGTTCTTGGTCTTGAACACGGCAAGCCCGTGCAGATGGTGCAGTGCCAGGGCGCACAGCTCGTCCATATCGCTGGGGGTGGCGCGCAGTTGCGGGGTATCGAACACCTGGTAGCCGGTCTGGGCCGCCAGCTCCCTGACCTGAGCGGCCCTGTTTCTTGACAGCACAGGGAACACATCGTTGGCCCATGCCCAGGCCAGGCTTTCCAATGCGGGGAGGTAGGTGACGATGGGTGTCGCCTGGTACACGCATGTCCGGCCACCATCGCCGGTGAGTGTCAGCGTCGCCGCTTCCTCGTCGATGCTCCATGCAGAAAAGCCGGCGATGGCCTGGCTGAAGGCCTCCTGCCTGGCCCGGTACCCGTCCATGGCAATGCGCAGCAAGTCTGCAAACCTGGCGTCTGTGGTGTCCTGATGGTGGCGATGGAGATGCATGGGATTTCGGGCGATAGTATCCGGGTATGGTGGTGCTGCAGGCTGGACAGTACCCACCGGCCATCCAACCCAGGCACTATTCCACGATCAGTACATTCCGCAAATTGTCCTGCACCTTCCCCCGTCGCTGTGCCCTTGACCGTATGCCACATGCCGCAGTTCCTCGCTTCATCACCGCCAGGGCACGGTGGCTGGCCTGGCTGTGCATTCTGGGCGCCTTCACGGCGCCGGTTTCGCGCATGCTGACGGTGACCCAGGTGCCCACGCTGCAATGGCTGGTGGAACTGGCAGCCCATTGGCAATGGCCCTGCGCGGTGGTGGGGGCGATCTCGCTGGGGGTGCTGGTGCTGGCGCGGCCCCGCGGCATCATGGGCCGCGGGTGGTCGGCCCTGGCGGTGCTGGCACTGGGCGGTAGCTTCCTGTGGCAGCCGGCCCTGCTGCCGCGCGGCACCGAGCCATCGAGCCCCGACGCCGTGCTGACCGTGGGCAGCGCCAACCTCAACGCGTCGACCACCGACTTCGGCCCGCTCACTGCCTGGCTGGCCTCGCCCGGTGCGCCGGATGTGGTGCTCCTGCAGGAGTTCACCGAACTGACCCACCAGGCGCTCGTGCGCAGCCCCGCGGTGGCCGCGCGCTATCCCCACCGACTGGCAGCCCCCCAGCCCGACCCCTTCGGCCTGGCCGTGCTGTCGCGCCATCCGCTTTCGGACCTGCAGACGCTGCAGCCGCAGGACCCGCGTGACACCCTGCGGCTGCGCGCTACCGTGGCCTGGAACGGCAGGGCGGTGCACCTGAGCGCTTTGCACCCCATGCCGCCGCTGGATGAAGGCTTCGCCCAGGCCCGCGACCGGGCCCTGGTGCAGGAGGCGGGGCGCCTTGCACAAGCCGGCGGGCTGGCCCTGCTGGCCGGCGACCTGAACACCACCCCCTGGGCACGCAGCCTGTTCACGGTGGAAGCCACCCTGCGCCGCGCCAATGGTGTGGCGCCCAGCTGGCCCAATGCCTTCGGCTGGCTGTCGGTGCTGCCGCTCGACCATGTGCTGGCATCGAGCGGCTGGCAGGTTCTCGACTCGCGCATCGGGCCAGACCTGGGCTCGGACCACCGGCCCGTGGTGGTGCGCCTGGTCGTTGCGCCCTAACCCGATTTCTTGGCGGTGGGAGCTTTCTTGGCCGCTGGGGCCTTCTTTGCTGCGGGCGCCCTGGGCCTGGCCTTCTTCTGCGCGGCCTGCAGGTCATTGAAATCTGCCGCCGCGCGGAACAGGGTCTTGAGCGCGGCCTCGTTGATCGCCTCGCCCTCGTGCACGTCGATGGCGCGCCGGGTGTTGCCCTCCAGGCTGGCGTTGAACAGGCCCTTGGGGTCGGGCAGCGAGGCGCCCTTGGCAAAGGTCATCTTCACGGCCTGCTTGTAGGTCTCGCCCGTGCACAGGATGCCGGCGTGGGACCAGACAGGCACGCCCATCCACTTGACCTCCTCGACCACTCCGGGCACGGCCTCGTGCAGGAGCTTGCGCAGGTGTGCCAGGGTGGCGCCGCGCCAGTCGGTCAGGTCGCGGATCTTGGCGTCGATGAGGGTCGAGGCGGGCAACCCATCTCCTTCGGGTGCTGCTGCTTTCGCCGTTGCTTCGGTGCGGCTCTTGCTGGGTCCTGCCATATGGGGTTCTCCTCAATGCGGGTCCTTGCCCGCTTTGCCCCAGTTTATCGGCTCGCGGGCAGGGTCTCCAGACCCGGGACGCGTGCGGTAAGCCATGTCCGACACAGCGCGCGCGCCGCCTCCTACACCCCGCGGCGGGCAATGCAATAGGCTGTCGTGAGCCAAGCAACATGCCTGCGGATGCACCCACGCGGTACGCAGCGCTCGCCAGAACGGAGCACTACCGATGAACGCACCCAAGGACCTTTTCCTGCAGCCCACCCTCTCCTTCCAGGACTTCCTGCGCACCCGCGAGCGCATCTCCAACGACTACATCAACGGCCATGCCGGGCCGCTGGCAGACATCGCCACGCAGCAGGACCCCGCCACCTTCTTCCCGCCCAGCGGCGCCACGGTACAGGGCGCGGCCGAGGTGTCCCGAAGCCACGGCCAGGGCGCGCAGAGCTTTCGCGAAGGCAGCACGGGCCAGTTCGAGGTCATGCAGAGCGCCAGCAGCGGCACGCTGGCGTTCTGGACCGGCGTGCAGCACGCCGAAGTGGTGATGGAGGGCAAGGACGAGCGTGTATCGATGCAGTTGCGCACGACCGAAGTGTTTCGGCTGGAGGATGGCGAGTGGAAGCTCATCCACCGCCACGCGGACATGCGCAAGGCCGGCGACGGCAGCAAGGGCTGAGCAGGCCATGGCGACACCCGTGCAGCACCACCCCATGACCCGCCACAGTGTCATGCACGATGGCCTGGCGCTGTCGTATCTGGATGCCGGCGGCCCCGGGGAGTTGTTGGTTGCCCTGCACGCCACGTGGATGGAGGCCGGCACTTTCGAGGAACTGGCCCAGGCCCTGGCGCCCGACTGGCGGGTGGTGGCACTGGACCAGCGCGGGCATGGGCACAGCGGCCATGCGGCCCGCTACACCTGGGATGGCTGGGTGGGTGACCTGCAGGCGCTGCTGGCCGAGCTGGGCGCTGGCGACCAGCGCGTGGTGCTGCTGGGCAATTCGCTGGGTGGCACCGTGGCTTTCAAGTTCGCAGCCTTGCACCCGGGCCGTGTCCGAGCGCTGGTGATCGAAGAGTCGCCCGCCGAGGAAGACAGCAATCTGGATTTCATTCGCCCATGGGAAGGCACGTTCCCCACCCGCGAGGCCTTGCTGGCCGAGGTAGGCGAGCGCTTCGCATGGTCGGTGGAGCCATCGGTTCGCCACACCGCTGCGGGCTGGACACTGGCCTTCTCGCCCAAGGCGCTGGCCGACGCGCAGGCCGGGCTCAACGGCGACTTCTGGGACGAATGGACCGCCACCGACTGCCCGGCCCTGGTGGTGCGCGGCACCGAGAGCCGCGCTGTGGACGGTGCCGTGCTGGAGAAAATGGCCGCCACGCGGCCGCACACCGAGCTGGTGAGCTTCGAGGCCGGACACGTGATCCACCACGACCAGCCGCAGGCCTTCGCGGCAGCGGTCAAGGGATTTCTCGCCAGGACGCTTGAGGTGCCGTAGTTCGATGGCGGCAGATTTCACCGCGCCCTGGCCGGCCGCCGTATCGTCCACAGGGCCGCCGCCATCAGCACCACACCCCCCAGCTGCACCGGGCTCAGCGTGCGCCCGTACACCGCCCAGTCGACCAGCACCGCGGTAAGCGGGTAGACGAACTGCAGCACCGCGATGTGGCCCAGTGCCAGACGCGCCATGCCGGCGAACAGGATCACGTAGGCCAGCCCCGTGTGCAGCACGCCCAGGCCCGTGAGCCAGGCCCAGGCGGCTGCGGTATGCGGCCCGCCGAAGGCCAGTGGTGCCCAGGCCAGCAGCACGGCCCCCACCAGGCACTGCCACAAGGACAGGGCAAACGGGCTGATGGGTGCGGGTGCACGGCTCGCCAGCAGCGTGACGGCGGCATAGCAGAACGAGCCACCCAGACACATCAACACGCCCGCCACATAGGCTCCGCCATCGGCCGTGCCCGCAGGGATGCCGTCGAGCAATCCGGTGGTGAGCACCAGGCCGGCCAAAGCCGCCAGCGTGGCAGCCCATTGGATGCGGGAAACCGCCTCGCGCAGGAACAGCGCCCCGAAGACGATGACCCAGATGGGCTGCACGTGGAAGATGACCGTGGCCACCGCGATGGAGGTGCGTGGGATGGCCGCGAAGAACAGCGCCCAGTTGAGCACCATGAACACCCCGGTGGCGCAGGCCACCCAGCGGCTCTTTGCCTGGTGGCGCAGCAGCAGCTCGCGCCCCCGGCCCGTGGCCAGGCACCAGGCCACCAGGGCCAGCGCGCCGAAGGCGCAGCGGAACCACACTGTCACCAGCGGGTGCTGGCCGGCCTCTTCGACGAAGACTCCAATGGTGCCCAGCAGCACGCCGCCGGCGATCATGAGCCACTGGCCGGTGCGCTCGCGGGCATGGGCTGCCCGGTCGGCGGTGGTGGCGAGGACGGCGGAAGAAACGGGCAGTGCAGAGGCCTTGGGGTTCATGGCGCAATGGTCGGGTCTTTGGCGGCACAGGTAAAGCGCATAGTTCGCCTAACAGCCATTCGATAATCGAATACAGTTACCACATGAACTACCCCGACCTGCAGATCGACTGGCTGCGCGCCTTTGTCGCCGTGGTGGACGCAGGCTCGCTCTCGGGTGCGGCGCCGCTGGTGCACCGCTCGCAGTCGGCCGTCAGCATGCAGATCAAGAAGCTCGAAGCCGCCCTCGGTCGCCCGGTGCTGCTGCGCGGCCCTCGCCACCTGGAGCTGACGCCCATGGGCGATGAGCTGCTGTCGTACGCGCGCCGCATGCTGGAGCTGCAGGCCGAAACGCAGACGGCCCTGTTCGGCCCACGGCTGGCGGGCCGGGTGCGCCTGGGCGTACCGGACGACTACGCATCGACCTACCTCACGCCCGTGCTGCGCAGCTTTTCTCACCGCTACCAAGGGGTGGAGATCGAACTGACCTGCGAGCAGTCGACCTCGCTGATCCCGCGCGTGGTGCGCGGCGAGCTGGACCTGGCCCTGGTCTCACGCGACAAGCCGCAGCGTGGGCGCTTCCTGTTCCAGGAGCCCCTGGTCTGGGTGGGTGCCGCGCAGTTCGAGGCCTGGAGACGCGACCCGCTGCCGATCGCGGTGTACGAATCGGCCAGCCTGGCGCGCATCGCCACCATGAAGGCCCTGGCCGCGCGCCGCCGCGCCTACCGCATCGTGTACCACAGCTCCAGCCTGGCCGGCCAGTTGGCCGCCGTGGAAAGCGGCCTGGCCGTGGCCGTGCTCACGCGCTGCAGCGTGCCGCCCAACCTGCAGATCCTGCAGAACCTGCCGACCGAGTTCGACCTGCCCGCCCTCGATTCGATGGACGTGTCGGTGCTGCGCAGCAAGGAGTCGCAGCGCTCGCCGGCCGTGGATGCGATGTACGAGCAGATGGTGCGGACACTGGCCCAGTAAGCCAAGTGGGTGACAGC
>JAZKEE010000054.1:0-6758 GCA_040387235.1 Pseudomonadota bacterium | reverse complement strand
TCCAGGCCACGCCGATCAACCCATCGGACATCGGCCTGCTGTTCGGGCCGGCCGATCTGTCTACCGTGCAAGTGGCCGGCAGCGCCGAGCGGCCCGTGGTGACCGCCCGCATCCCCGAGCGCGCCATGCCCGGCATGGCCGCGCGCCTGGGGCAGAGCATGCCCGTGGGCAACGAAGGCGCGGGCCTGGTGGTCGCAGCCGGCTCGTCTCCAGCAGCCCAGGCGCTGCTCGGGCGCACGGTGGCGCTGATCGGCGGGGCCATGTACGCGCAGTACCGGGCCATGCCTGCCGCGCAGTGCCTGCCGCTGCCGGCCGGCACCACGGCGGCCGAGGGGGCGTCGTGCTTCGTCAACCCCCTGACCGCGCTGGGCATGGTGGAGACCATGAAGCGCGAAGGCCACAGCGCACTGGTGCACACGGCCGCGGCCAGCAACCTGGGCCAGATGCTCAACAAGGTCTGCCAGAAGGACGGAATCAGCCTGGTCAACATCGTGCGCAAGCCCGAGCAGGCGGTGCTGCTGCGCGAGATCGGCGCCCAGTACGTGTGCGACAGCAGTGCGCCCGGCTTCATGGCCGAGCTGACCGATGCCCTGGCTGCCACGGGCGCCACCATCGCCTTCGACGCCACCGGCGGCGGCACGCTGGCCGGGCAGATCCTGCAGTGCATGGAAGCCGCCATCAACCGCAAGGCCACCGAGTACAGCCGCTACGGATCGGCCGTGCACAAGCAGGTCTACCTGTACGGCCACCTGGACACGCGCCCCACCGAGATCCAGCGCACCTTTGGCATGGCCTGGGGCGTGGGCGGCTGGCTGCTGTTCCCGTTCCTGCAGAAGATCGGCAACGAGGCGGCGCAGGCCCTGCGCCAGCGCGTGGCGACCGAGCTCAAGACCACCTTTGCCAGCCACTATGCGCGCACGGTGTCGCTGGCAGAAGCGCTGAGCGCTGACGCCATCGCCTTCTACGGGCCGCGCAATACCGGCGCCAAGGTGCTGATCGATCCGTCGATGGAGTGATCTGCTGCCGGGCGGTGGATCAGGCTGAGGCGGCCCTCACCAACTCCACCAGCCGTTCATGCGGCCCCAGCAGCGCATCGCCGCCAATCAGCCGCAGCGCCCCGCCCTGCCCCGTGACCACCAACTGCGGCACACCACGCGCACCCACCGCGCGCAGCAGCGCCTGGGCGTGGGCCACGCGCTCGGCCGCGGCGCGGTGCAGCGCGGCGTCGGGCGCCCGGGCCAGTGCGGCCGCGTCGGCCAGGCCCAGGGCGGCAAGCACCTCGGCCAGCACCGCCGCATCGGCCGTGTCGCGGCCATCGACGTAGCGGGCGCGCTGCAAGGCATGCAGGGCTTCGAGTTCACGGCCCGGTGCGGTCTGGGCCACGGCGGTCAGCGCCAAGGTGGCAGGGCCGGAGTCGAAGCGGCCAGCCATGGCACCCAGGATGTTGTCGCGGTAGGCTTGGGTGAAGGGCTGGCCCGTGAGCTTTTCAATGCGCTGGTCGTTGGACCAGGCATAGGCGGCGAACTGCGCATCCATGGGCCGGGCGCCCTGCCCGGCAAACAGGCCCGATGGGGCCAGCGTGATGCGCAGGCCCGGCGTGCCCTGCAGCCGGCCCAGGGCTGGCGCGGCGGCATAGCACCAGCCGCACAGGGGGTCGAACAGGTAGGTGACAGAAATAGCGGGATTGGATTGGTCCATGCGGGCGATCCGAGGGGTTTGGATGTTTGGTTGCGGTGTTGGGTAGTAGGCCGAGCGGCCTACAAAGCCCAGCGCAGCGGTCCTGGCTAGGCGCTCCGTCGCAGACAGTACGATCAGTACGGCAAGACGGAGCAACGACGCCAGGAGGGCTTTTTAAGTCGCTCTTACCACTTCATGTCGCCTTTGTTGACCTTGGCACCGATATCGAGCGACAGGCCCATGGGCGCTGCCGGGTAGGCCGTCTTCATCGCTTCGATCAGCTCCGCGCTGGTCTTGGTGGCGGCAGCATTCTTCTCGAAGGCCTGCAGGTAGCCCTTGGTGTACGTCACATTGGCAGGGGTCAGCGCGGTGCCCGCCCCCATGTGGCCGGGCACGACCACGGCGGGCTGCAGGGCGGCCATCTCGTCGAGCTGGGCCACCCAGGCGCTGCGCTCGGCCACGGTCTGGGTGTCGGCGGTCCACACGTGGGTGTTGGTGCCGAACACGCCGATGTTGCCGACTACGGCCTTGGCCGAGGGGATCCAGGCATACGGGCGGTGCGCCAGCAGGCCCGTGGTGCCGCGGATCTCGACCACCTGGCCGTCGACCGTGAGGGTGTTGCCGGCGATGGCCTTGGGCAGCACGGGCGTGCGCGGGGCGTTCGCACCCATCTTGGGGCCCCAGAAGGCCAGCTTGCCCTGGAGCTTGGCGTTGATCTTCTCCAGCACGGCGGCGGTGGTCACCACTTCGGCCTGGGGGAAAAACTCCTTGAGCGTTTCCACGCCGAAATAGTAGTCGGGGTCGGCCTGGCTCACGTAGATGGTCTTGAGCGTCTTGCCGCTGTCGAGCACGTTGGCGGCAATGCGCAGCGCGTCGGCGCGGGTGAAGCCGGCGTCGATGACCATGGCTTCTTTCTCGCCATAGACCAGGGTGGAGTTGACGTTGAAGCTGTTGCCGTCGGCGTTGTAGACCTTGATCTGCAGCGGCTCTGCGGCCTGTGCGGCGGTGAAGGCGATGACCAGGGTGGCGGCGATGGCGGTGGTGCGAAACATGCGTAAATCTCCGGAAGTGGGTGGTGTGCTCGGTACAGGATGAAGTTTATTTGCGCAAATCGATCCAATAAACCCCATAAAATGCGCATATTTGTTGCAGCAATAGATCAAATATGGACCGACTGACCGCCATGCGCGTGTTTGTGGAAGTGGCCACCAGCGGCAGCTTCAGCGCCACGGCAGAGCGGCTGGAGATGTCGCGCGCCATGGTCACGCGCTATGTGGGCGAGATGGAGCAATGGCTGCAGGCCCGCCTGCTGCAGCGCACCACCCGCAGCGTGACCCTGACCGACGCGGGCGAGCAGGCCCTGCGGCGCTGCCAGCAGATGCTGGCGCTGGTAGAGGACATCGAGGAAGAGACCACGGCCACCACCGAGGGGGAGCTGCGCGGCCAGCTGCGGCTGACCTGCAGCGTGTCGTTCGCCTATGCGCAGCTGGGCGCGGCGATCACCGACTTTCTGGCGCTGCACCCGCTGCTCAAGATCGACCTGGATGCGAGCGAAGGTGCGCTCAACCTGGTGGAGCGACGCATCGACCTGGCCATCCGCATCAGCAGCGGGCCCGACCCGATGCTGATCGCCCGGCCGCTGGCGCGCTGCGATTCGGTGCTGGTGGCATCGCCCGCCTACCTGGCGCGCCATGGCGTGCCCGCCCTGCCGGCCGACCTGGAACGCCATCGCTGCCTGAGCTATGCCAACTTCGGCAAGAGCGTGTGGGAGCTGGCCCGGGGCGGCGAGACCGCGCGCGTGGCCGTGTCCAGCCACTTCAGCGCCAACGAGGCCACCACCCTGCTGCGTGCCGCGCTGGCCGGCGGCGGCATTGCACTGCAGCCCACCTACCTGGCCAACCCGCATCTGGCCAGTGGGGAACTGGCCGCCGTGCTGCCGGACTGGGGGTTGCCGGTGATGGCCATCAACGCGCTCTACACCTCGCGCCGGCACCAGTCGCCTGCGGTGCGGGCGCTGCTGGACTTCCTCGTCCGGCGGTTCGAAGGGGTGCCCTGGTAACAGCGCTCAGCCTTCGAGATCCCTGCGGATGGGCTTGTACTTGAAGGACGCACGGATGATCCCGTGGTCATTGGTGCCGCTGTCCTTGTGGTCGTCAAAGTTCAGGTGGTCGTTGTTGACCACCAGCCCGTCAAAGAGCCATTTGCGCCGCTTGCTGTTGTCGTACAGTTGCTCGCTGACGAGGATGTGGTCCAGCGACTCACGGAAGTCCTGGTGCACATGGGTGTAATAGACATCGCGTGTGTCGCGGTACTCCTGCAGCGTCTGCGCGGTGTACAGGGCCACGTCGCCTCCACCGAGCGAGTCGCCGACGAGGTAGGCGGGTTGGTCGGTCAGGATGTTGGCGGTGTTGCTCATCTGGCCGTCATTGATGTCCCCCATGACCACCACGCCGTTGTCGTTCCCCTTCATCTCGTCATTGAGGAGAAAGCGCACCGCCGCCGCTTCTGCCGTGCGCCGGATGGTGGACAGCGCCGCCCCCAGCGCCCGGGCGTGCTTCTTGTAGAGCGCCTCGTTACCCTGGTACCAGGCCTCCTTGTATACCTGGGCCGGCTGCTTGGACTTGAAGTGGCATACGAACATGCGCATTTCCGGTTCGTCTTCGCGCGGCTTGATCGAAAACCGCAGAACGGGGCGGGAGAAGCCGCTGATGTTCACGGAGATTTCCGGCGTCTGCGGGTCGTCCCCTTTCGAGGAAAGCCGAAACCCCTCGGGGAACGACTTGATCCACTGGGCGCTCCCCGCGGCGTACAGGTCCTTGCGCACGATGGCCGCGCACACGATCCGGCCTCCCGTCGCGTCGTCCGGCGCAAGGATCTCGTAGGTGTCCGACAGCCCGGCGGCGGCCAGCGCATCGACCAGGCAGTCGCGGTGCCAGAGCTCTTGAAAGCCCACTACGTCGGCCTTCAGCATCCCCAGTTGGTGGGCTGTCCACTGGATCTTGCGGGCGTACTGCTCTTCGGTCCAGCCTGCAGCGCCGTAGAGCGCGAGGCCCGGCTTGTTCAGGTTGTACAGATTGAACGTGGCAATGCCAAGGCGGCTGAAGTTCATAAACCCTCCTGGAGAGCGCGGTAAAAACCCACCTTACGCTGGAAATGCGGCAGGTCTGTGACGGGTGCCAGAGCAGCCAGACCGTCGTCTGACTTGCGTCTGATCGGGCTGTATAAGCCATGTCCGCGCTGTCTCCAAGTACGAAATCGCCAACACCCATGCTGGCGCTGTGCACGCCGCCCTGCAACGGAAAAAGGCCAAGGCATGCGCCCTGGCCTTTGCCTGCCTCACAGGGCCTCCCGCCGGCCTTGTGGGCCAATACTCAGGGCAGGATCACCGTCGCCTTGGCCCGGTCGATCTGGGCCTGGGCATCACGCGGCAGCAGCAGGCGCTGGGCCACCAGGGCGTTGGCCGCGTCGGTCACTGCGGCCACGTAGCCGGCCTGGTTGCCGTAAAGCTCTTCCAGCGACACCCGGCCATCCCCGGCCGCCAGGCGTGCGGCCCGCGTGGTGTGAAAGGGGATGTAGCCGCCAGTGAGGTTGGCCAGGTCGGTGATGCCTGGGGTGGCCACGTAGTTGAACTCGAAGCTCGTGCCCAAAGGGGCGCGCGCCTCCACGCTCTGGATGCCGGCGCGGGTCAGGCCCGTGCGGGCATCGACCTGTGGCACCAGGATGGCGTAGTCGCGGTTCAGGTTGCGCGGGGGCAGCACGCTGGCGATGCCGGCCTCGTCCTGCGGCAAGTACTGCGGGCCGAAGTCGAACAGCGGGAAGTTGTTGTGCCAGCCCAGGTAGTTGAAGTCGGGGATGGCCGCCTGCGCGCCATTCACGGCCCAGGTGAGCCCCTTCATGGCCGGGAAGGCCACCTGCGCGGGGCGCACCAGGGTACCGTCGGCCACCTTGGGCACCTGGCTGGCCGGTGGCGTAGTGCCGCGCACCACCCAGTCCTCCAGCCCCAGGAACAGCGCGCGGAAGGTGTCGTTGAAGTGCACCACCGTGCCCGTGGGGTACGGCGCGCGGCTCGGTGCATAGCCGATGCTGGCCGTGCCGCCCGCGCCGCCATGCTGGGTGCTGGCGTAGTAGTAGATGCGCGCGTTGTCGGGCTGGGTGAGGTCCTTGAGACCATTGGCGTCCGTCAGCACCGGCGAGCCCTGCAGCTGCCAGAACTCCGTGCCCGACAGGCCCAGGAAGAACTTGGGGCAGGTGCTGGTGGCAGCGCAGCGCTTCATCACCCCGCCCTGGCGGCCGCTGATGTCGTCCACGTAGTCCTTGTCCAGCCCGCGCGGCGCTGTCTGGCCGAAGGCCGTGTGGTCGGTGCGCAGGCCACCGCCGCCGCCGGGCACGGCGAAGCGGGTGTTGATATTGGTCTGGCGCGCGGCCACGTGGGCGTACATGCCGTCGAACACCTTGCTGCCATCCAGCGCCTGGTTGAAGCCCAGGTGCAAAAAGGTCTTCATCGCGTTGCCCGACTGCGAGGTGCCCTGCCCCAGCGTGTGCGTGATGCGCCCGGCCACCGGGTTGGCCGTGCCACTGGCATCGGCCGCCTTGCTGCGGAAGAAGCTCACCGTGTCGCGCAGCGCGGCCAGGCCCACGCCCATGACCTTGGGGTCCTTGGCCACGTAGACCAGCTCGTACAGGTACGCCGGATCGAACCCGTCCTTGAGGCACAAGCTTGCCCCATTGGGCGTACCAGGGAAGGCGTTGGCCGCCGTGTCACAGGTAGCGAACTTCCAGTCCGCCGCAGGGATCGGGACGCGCGGGTCGGTCTCATTGGCGCGGCGGGTGAGAGAGTAGCCGGGCTGGGTATTGTCCAGACTCGCGGGCTCGTAGGGGATCATGGTGCCGTTGAACACGCCGCCCGGCAGTGTCATGGCAGGACTGGCCGCCGTGGGCACCAGTTCGGCGCGGTAGGGGCCGGTGATGCTGGTGCCGTCCTTGTTCTTCGCCACGGGCACCGTGGCCGTGAGGCGGGCCGCCGCGCTCTTGGGCACGTCGCCCTGCCAGGCCGAGTAGAGCATCACGTAGCCGCGCTCCAG
>JAZKEE010000053.1:0-61278 GCA_040387235.1 Pseudomonadota bacterium | reverse complement strand
GGTGCACCGAGAGCTTCATGGGCACATCATAGGGCTCCTTCATGCCTTCGATGGCCGTGGCGTCGATGCCGTTCTTCACCATGAAGGCCTCGAACGGCGAGCCCTTGAGGATGGACTGGCCCACGATCACGTGGTCCCAGGCAAGGACATTGCCCTGGGCGTCGAAACCGATTTCCGCGCGGTGCACGTGCATGGGGCGATAGTAGCCGCCCTTGATGTCGTCCTCGCGGCTCCACAGCGTGCGCACCGGTGCCGTGAGGCCCGCGCCCAGCGCCGCCTTGGCCACACCACAGGCCTCGACCACGTAGTCGCTGGTGGGAATGGCCCGGCGGCCAAAGCCGCCACCGGCCATCTGGGTGTGGATCTTCAGGTTCTGGGGTTGCATGCCCAGGGCCTTGGCGGCCGCCACCGCATCCATGCCCGGCATTTGCGTGCCCATCCACAGCTCGGCCTTGTCGCCATTGAGCAGCACGGTGCAGTTCAGCGGCTCCATGGGCGCATGCGCCAGGTAGGGGAACACGTATTCGGCGCTGATCCTGTGCGGCGCGCCCGCCAGCGGGGCCGTGTCGGCCTGCATGGCGACCAGGCCGGGCTTGGCCGCCAGCTCACGGTAGCTGGCCAGCAGTGCCGTGGTGTCAGGTTTCTCCACGGCGTCCGTGTTCCACTCCACCTTGAGCGCATCGCGGCCCTGCTTGGCCGCCCAGTAACCATCGGCGATCACGGCCACGCCCTCGCCGCCCCGGTCGGTGGGCACGCGCAGCACGGCCTTCACGCCCTTGACGGCCTTGGCGGCCGAGTCGTCCAGCGACTTCAGCTTGGCGGCGAACACCGGCGGGCGCGCCACCACGGCGGTCAGCATGCCGGGCAGGCGCACGTCGATGCCATAGTCCTGCAGGCCGCTGGACTTGGCCTGGGCGTCGAGCCGCCCCGTGGGCTTGCCGATCAGGCGGAACTGCTTGGGGTCCTTCAAGGTGACCTTCTCGGGCACGGGCAGTTTCATGGCGGCTTCGGCGAGCTCGCCATAGCCGAGCTTCTTGCCACCCGGCCCCACGACAAAGCCGTTCTGCGTGCGCAGGGCCGAGGCATCCACGCCCCACTGGGCCGCAGCCGCCGACACCAGCATGGCGCGGGTGCGGGCACCGAGTTCACGGTACTGGGTGTAGGAGTTCTTGATGGAATTGGAGCCGCCCGTGAGGTGCATGCCATAGGCCGGGTCGGCATAGGCCATGTTGGCATCGCCGTGCGTGCTGCGCACCTTGGACCAGTCGGCATCCAGTTCCTCGGCCAGGATCATGGGCAGGCCGGTCTGCACGCCCTGGCCGAAGTCCAGGCGGTTGATGGTGACGGTGACCGTGCCATCGGGCTCGATGCGCACGAACGCCGAGGGCTGCTCGAAGGGCTTGAGGCCGCCCGCGGCCGCGGGCGCGGCGCTGCCCTGGGCCACGGCGGCCAGCGGGAAGGCGCCCAGCGCAAAGCCGGAGGCCGCCGTCACCTTGAGAAAGGTACGGCGCGCCACGCCCTCGGGCGCGGATTCGCCGGCAGCCTGGGTGCGCTCCATCAGCGCGAGCAGGTTCCTGGGCAACTGCGCCTGTACGGTTTGGGAGTCGAAATGCATGGTGTTCTCTCCTTCAGGCCAGGGTGCGGGCAGCTTCGTGGATCGCGGCGCGGATACGCACGTAGGTTCCGCAGCGGCAGACATTGCCGGCCATCGCGGTGTCGATGTCGGCATCGCTCGGCTTCTTCTTGCCCTTGAGCAAGGCCGTGGCGCTCATGATCTGGCCACTCTGGCAGTAGCCGCACTGCGCCACGTCGTGCTTGACCCAGGCCGCATGCACGGCCTTGCCCACCTTGTCGCTGGAGGCGATGGCCTCGATGGTGGTGATCTTCTGGCCCGCCGCTGCCGAGATGGGCGTGATGCACGAGCGGATTGGCGCCCCGTTCAGGTGCTCGGTGCAGGCCCCGCACAGCGCAGCGCCGCAGCCGAACTTGGTGCCGGTCATGCCCAGCGTGTCGCGCAGGGCCCAGAGGATGGGGGTGGATTCATCGGCATCCACAGCCGTTTCTTTGCCATTGATATTCAGGGTGGGCATCGTGGGTTCTCCGTGGGGGGATGTTTTTTGGGGGGAGGCAGGCAGAAAGGTAAAGCGGCGCTATGTCAGGCCGACAGGTCAGCGGCGCCATCGCCTTCGGTCGGGGCGCAGCAGGGGCAGGTGAAATCGCGGCATTTTTAAGAGAATTTTTATTCGATTAAAGCGCAAATCGACGGCTCATGCTTTGAGCGCATCCCAGCACAGGCTGAATGCGGTCTGGTGCAGGGCCTCGTCGTCCGGCAGGACGCCCGTGCGAATCAGGCCCGCGGTTTCGCGCACCGAGCCGATCAGGCTGGCCGTGAGCAGCGGCACAGGCACGGCTTTCAGGATCTCCTGCCGCTGGCCCTCTTCCATCAGCGCGAAAAACCCGGCCATCAGGCGCGTGGAGAACTCGCGGTTGCCCTCGGTGAACCAGGGCGAGTTGTAGTACTGCTCCTGGAACACCACCTCGGCATGCTGGTCCAGCCGGTGGCGCAGCAGATTCTCCCAGATGCGCCGCACGCGGGCACGGTACGGCAGGCCGGGCTCCACGCCGTCCATGATGCGGGCGGCGGTGACAGTCTTGGCGTCCTGGTAGAGCTGGCTGATGAGCTCGTCCTTGGACGGGTAGTAGACATACAGCGTGCTCGTGGCAATGCCTGCAGCACGCGCGATCTGGGCCATGGTGAGCCCGCTCAGGCCCGTCTGGCCCACCAGGTCGAAGGTGGCCTGCGCAATGGCGCGCTGCTTTTCATCGTCTTTGGGTTTCATTGCCTCGCCAATATAAGCGAATTTTTATTCGGCAACAACGGGGCTTGGGTGCGTGCCCTGGGCTGTCCTTCACCGGGTGCACAATCTGGTGCCATGACCACCTCCATCGCCGATCTGCGCAAGAGCTACGAGCGCGCCGAACTCAACGAAGACGCCTCGCATGCTGCACCGTTGCAGCAGTTTGATCAATGGCTCACGGAAGCCATTTCCGCCCAGGTACCCGAGCCCAATGCCATGACCCTGGCCACCGTGGGCGGCGACCTTCGGCCCAGCACGCGCATCGTGCTCATCAAGGGCTACGACGAGCGCGGCATCGTCTGGTTCACCAACTACGACAGCCGCAAGGGGCGCCAGATCGCGGGCAACCCGTTTGCGGCGCTGCAGTTCCACTGGGTGGAGCTCGAGCGCGTGGTGCGCATCGAGGGCGTGGTGGAAAAGGTCAGCGACGAGGAAAGCGATGCCTACTTCGCCAGCCGCCCGCTCGACTCGCGCATCGGCGCCTGGGCCAGCCCGCAAAGCCAGGTGATCACCGGGCGCAGCGTGCTGGTGGCCAATGCCGCCAAGTACGGCGCGCAGTTCCTGCTCCAGCCCCCGCGCCCGCCGCACTGGGGCGGCTACCGCCTCAAGCCCGAGCAGTGGGAGTTCTGGCAGGGCCGCAAGAGCCGCCTGCACGACCGGCTGCGCTACCGGCTCGACGGCGCCGATTGGGTGCGCGAACGGCTCGCGCCCTGAATTCAGAACAGGTTTCAGACCAGGTACTTGGTCACAAGCACGATCACCATCGGCATGGTGATCAGCGCCAATGCGGTCGATACGGCCACGCTGGCCGTCACCTCCTCCTGCGCCACCTCATAGCGCTGCGAGAACAGGAACACGTTGGCCCCCACCGGCAGCGATGCGGCCACGATCATCACGGCCAGCGGCATGCCCTTGAGGCCCATGGCCCAGCCCACCGCGGCCATGGCCACCGGGTGCACCAGGCATTTGACCAGGGCGATGCGCATGGCCGCGCGGAAATGCGTGCCCACGGTGGTGAAGGCCAGCGTCACGCCCACCAGCAACAGGGCCAGCGGCCCCAGGGCCTGGCCCAGCAGTTCCAGCGGCTTGTCGATCACCAGCGGGATCGGCAGCCCCGTCTGCGCATACAACAGGCCCACGATGATGGGCAGGGGAATGGGATGGATGATGCCGTTGCGCACGGCCATCAGCACCGTGCGCAGCATGGAGCGATCTTCATGCCCTGGATTGCCGGCACGCTCGCGCGCCGCCGCCAGCTCGAACACCACGGTGGCGGCCGTGAGCAAGATCAGCGCGTGCAGCGAGATCAGGGTGAACAGCGTGACCAGGCCCGCCTCGCCAAACACCAGGCCCACCAGCGGCACGCCGATCATCACCGTGTTGCTGAACATGTTGGCCAGCGCCCGTGCCGCCGCCAGGCTGGTAAAGCCCAGCAGCGCCATGGTGCCGCCGAACACCAGCCCCGCCGCCGCGAAGTAGGCGGCGATGGGCGCAAAATCCACATCCCCCAGGTGCACCGAGCTCATGGTGCGAAACAGCAGCGCCGGCGTGAGCACCATGAACACCAGGTTGGACAAATCCTTGACCGAGCCCGCGCGTATCCAGCCCTGCTGGCCCGACAGAAAACCGATGGCAATGAACAGGACGACGGGGATCAGGGAGGCGAAGACGGGGGAGTTCACGGTGCAGCGGCGCGCGGGGAGAAGTCAGCGAGTGTAGTACCGCCAAGGGTTTTCCCTCAGTCCAGGCCGTCGAACACCGCGTCGTCCGGTCCCACATGCGAAGGCGAGCGCCAGCCGGCATCGCGCATGGAGCGCGCTACCTGGTTCTCCACCCCCATCAGCACGGCGAACAAGGCCATGCGGATGGGAATGCCATTGTCCGTCTGGCGGAAGATGGCCAGGCGCGGGTCGTGGTTGAGGTCGGTGGAGAGGTCGTTGGCCCCGGGCCGGCCGTCGCGCGGCAACGGGTGCATGAGGATGGTGTCGGGCTTGCACAGCGCGTCCACCAGCGCCTTGCGCACCTGGAACTCGGGCGTGTAGCCCTCGATCTCTTCGCCGGCAAAGCGCTCTTTCTGGATACGCGTGGCATAGACCACGTCGGCTCCGCGCAACCCTTCTTCCAAGGAGGCCGTCTGCTCGATCACATGGCCGTTGCGCGCCACCAGTTCCACCAGGTAGGCCGGCATCTCCAGCGAGGGCGGCGCCACCAGGGTGAACTTGAGCCCCTTGTACAGGGCCAGCAGGCGGATCAGGGAGTGCACGGTACGGCCGTACTTGAGGTCGCCCACCATGGCCACGTGCGTGCCGTCGACCAGCTTGCCCAGGCGCGAGAACTCGCGCTGGATGGTGTACAGGTCCAGGATGGCCTGGCTCGGGTGCTCGCCCGGCCCGTCGCCCGCGTTGATCACCGGGATGTTGGTGGCGCGCGCGAATTCGGCCACCGCCCCTTGCTCGGGGTGCCGCACCACAAGGGCATCCACGTAGCCGGCCATCACGCGGCTGGTGTCGTAGATCGACTCGCCCTTGGCCATGGACGAGAAGGTGAAGCCCGTGGTGTCGCACACCGTGCCGCCCAGGCGGCAGAACGCCGCGCCAAAACTCACCCGGGTGCGCGTGCTGGCCTCGAAGAACAGGCTGCCCAGCACGGCGCCCTCGAGCACGCGCGAGACCTTCTGGCGCCGGGCAATGGGCTGCATCAGGTCAGCGACCTGGAACAGTTCTTCGAGGCTGCCCCGGTCGAACTGGGCCACCGAGAGCAGGTGCGGCCGGCCCTCGGCCGCAATGCGCCGGGCCAGTGGCATGGTTGCAGGCGCCCTGCCCGGCCCGGCCCCGGTGTCGCGCGCCTCGTGTGCGAGGATTTCGGAGACGAACTTTTCGACCATCTCCGGCATGCTGCGCGCCTCGCCCGAATCGGCCGGCAGAAGCCAGGTGTCCAGGGCCCGCCGGCGCACGCCCAGCCGGTCGGAAAACGCGTCGCGCGTCAGGTTGAGGCGGCGCATGGCGTCGCGCAGGAAGTCTTGTTGGCTGTTCATGGCCGCAAATTATACGCAATGAGTTTTTAAAATTAACGCATTGCGTATATTTTCAATGAAGAGCTTCACCGGTCAGTGATCTTGAACTAGGGTGTGTCCCTAAGGTAAACACGGGCCTCAGCCACCACCAGAGGAGTAGCATGCAAGCAGTTGTTACCGCCATCTGGTGCGCCCAGGTGGCCGTTGCACGACATGCCACTCGATAGGGATGCCATGACCAACACAGCGCCCCATGCAGGAAGCAGCCGGCTCGTTCTCGGGATCTGCATGGCTGTCGGTGCGGCGTCCGGGGTGCACGCCCAGGCCGATGTCGCCCAGTTGCCGCTGGAGCAACTGATGCAGATGGAAGTCCGCACCGCAAGCCGCTACCTGCAGTCCGCGCTGGAGGCTCCCGCGGCGGTCAGCGTGGTGACCGCAGAAGACATTCGCACCTTCGGCTACCGCAGTCTGGCCGAGATTCTGGCCAGCATGCGCGGGCTGTACATGTCCTACGACCGGTCCTACCACTACCTGGGCATGCGCGGCTTTTCCACGCCGGGGGACTACAACACCCGGGTCCTGCTGCTGGTCGATGGTGTCCGTTTCAACGACAACCTGTACGACCAGGCGCCGGTGGGCACGGATTTCCCCATCGACATCGACCTGATCGAACGCGTCGAATTCGTGCCCGGCCCGAGTGCCGCCGTGTATGGTGCGAATGCCTTTTTCGGCGTGCTGAACATCATCACGCGCGAAGGCCGGCAGATCAAGGGCGCGCAGGTCAGCACCGAGCTGGGCAGCCACGGCCACGCCAAGCTGCGCTGGACGCTGGGCACGGTGGACGAGCACGGTGGCGACTGGCTGCTGTCGGCATCGCGCTCCACCACCCGCGGCGATGACCTCTACTACCCTGCCTACGACACGCCCCAGCAGAACCACGGGTTCGCGCAGGGGTTGGACCATGACCGCAGCACCACCTTGTTTGCCAAGGTGCGGCGCAGTGGCGTGACACTGTCCCTGTCGCATGGCGAGCGCGTGAAGGGCCTGCCCACCGCCGCGTTCTCCCAGGTCTTCAATGACCCACGGTCGCGGCTGACCGACTCCAGCACGCGCGTCTCCGCGGAGTACGCAAGCCAGTGGAACCCGGCCCTGCACTTCACGGCGCGCGTCCATGGTGGCCGGTACCGGTATGTGGGCGACTATGTCTACGACTACCCGCCCGTCACCACCAACCGCGATACCGGCAGCGGCCGATGGGTGGGTTCGGAACTGCAGTGGGTCAGCACGGCGTTCCAGCGGCACAAGATCGCCTTTGGCGTGGACTACCGGCGCGACCTGGACATCACCCAGCGCAACATGGACCTGGCGCCCGAGGCGCGCTACCTGGACAAGAGCAGCACTGGCGATGTCATGGGGGTCTATCTGCAGGACGAGCTGGCACTGCGTTCCGACCTGGTGCTGCATGCCGGGCTGCGCTGGGGGAAGCACTCTGACAGCCGGGGCAGCCTGCACCCACGCCTGGGCCTGGTGTACCTGGTGGGGCCTGCAACCGCCCTCAAGCTGCTGCATGGCACGGCCTACCGCCCGCCCAATGCCTATGAGCGCGACTACCGCGTGGAAACACCCGGCGGAGTGGTGGGCACGGCCAGCCTGCGCTCCGAGCGCATACGCACCACGGAACTGGTGCTCGAGCATGCGCCTTCTGGCGCAACGCGTGCGCTGGTCACGGTGTTCAAATCGCATGTCTCGCACCTGCTGGCGATCGGCGATGCGCCGCAGGTCGACCGCCTCATGTTCAGCAATGCCAACAGTGCCGGCGTTTACGGAGTGGAGACGGAGATCGAGAAGCGCCTGGGCCCCGATGCCCGGTTTCGCGTGGCCTACAGCTGGCAACGGGCCCGCGATACGATCACCCGCGAAACACTGGCCAACTCGCCCCGGCACCTCATGAAAGCGCAGTGGTCCGGGGCCATCGGCGATACCGATGCGGCGCCCTGGGCCAGGGGGCGCTATGGGGTGGAGGCCATCGCCATCAGCTCGCGCAGCACGCTGACCTCACGCCTGCCCGCCCATGCGCTGACCAATCTGACCTACACCACGCGGCTGGCGGGCACGGACGTCTCCTTCGGGGTGTACAACCTTTTCGACAAGCGGTTTGCTGACCCTGCGTCGTTCGAGATCCGCGGGGATTCGATTGCGCAGGACGGCAGAACCTACCGGCTCAAGCTCACCTACGCGTTCTAGGCCATGCTGTACGTGTACCGCCTGCACAAAGCGCTTCTGGCGGGCCTGTGCGTGCTCGCGTGTTGCCCATGGGGCCGCGCACAGGAGAAGATCGGCGAAAACGAGATGAAGGCGGCCTATGTCTTCAACTTCATCCAGTTCGTCGAATGGCCCCAGGGCGACGGCCGTGCCGGGGCCGACTGGATCATCTGCGTATCCCCCTTCAGCCCCTTGAAACGCGCCCTCCTGGCGCTGGAGGGCCGGCCCGCGCGCAAGGACAACCCCATCCGCATCCGGCTCTGGGAGGCCAACGAGCTCGACGACTGCCGCGTGCTGGTCCTGAGCGGCGCGGACATGGACCGCGCCCTGCGCGCACTGCGTGCAGGGCCAGGCAAGGCGGCCGTCCTGACCATCGCCGATGACCCTGGCGCCGCCCCGGTGGACGCCATGATCACCCTGCACCGTGAAGGCAACCGCATCGTCTTCGACATCAATGCCGATGCGATGGGCAAGGCCGGCCTCTCGGTCAGCTCACGCCTGCTGCGCCTGTCCAGGGGGGCAAGATGACGCCCGGAAGCCCGGCCGCAGCCGCCTCGCAGCAGCTGTCATCGCGCGTGGTGGCCACCGGCCTGCTCGCCACCGGGCTGGCCCTCCTGACCGTGGTCCTGGCCCTGACGGCCTTCGACTACTGGAGCAGCCGCAAGGCCATGCTGGCAGACAGCCGGGTGGAAGCCGCCATCGTTGCCGACAACGTCTCCACTGCCGTGATGTTCCGCGATGCCCATACCGCGGAAGAGATACTGGGCGCCCTCAGGGCCTCTCCCATGGTGGTGATGGCCGGCATCTACGATGCGCAGGGAGTCCTCTTCGCCTCGTACCAGCGCGATGGCGACCAGGTGGTTCCCGGGGCGCTCCCGGGCGGCGGCAACGGGGATTTCGAGTACCAGGGCCTGTACCTGCTGGAGATGGCCAAGCCCGTGAAGTTCAGGGGCAAAAGCTCGGGCAGCATCTACCTGCGCAAGTCGATGGCCGAGGTCTACACCCACCTGGTCATCCGCTTCGGCGGCGCTTTGCTGATCGCCGGTGGGACGATGGCGCTGGCCACCGTGCTGGTGCTGCGCAGCCGCGCGGCGGTCGGCGAGGCGGAGCGCCGGCTCCAGGTGCTGGCCCACCAGGATGCGGTGACGGGGGTCGGGAACCGGCACTTTTTCAATGAGCGGCTGGCGCATGAAATCACCCGGGCCGAGACGCTCGCAAGCAAGCTGGCGCTGGTCTACATCGACCTGGACAACTTCAAGGCCTTGAACGACACCTTCGGCCACGCCGCCGGAGACGGCCTGCTGCGCCAGGTGGCGCAGCGCCTGCAGTCGGTGGTGCGGGCGGGGGACGACATCTGCCGCATGGGAGGCGACGAGTTTTCTGTGATCCTGCGGCTGGACATGGACGAAGCGGCGCTCAGCAGCTACGCGCAGAGGATTGTTGCCGTGTTCGAGAAAGGCTTCGTCGAATCGGAGCAGGAGGTGATGGTGACCTGCAGCGCCGGTATCGCCACCTACCCGGGAGACGCGCCGGACCGGGACAGCCTCATCAGCAGCGCCGACACGGCGATGTACCGCGCCAAGGACCTCGGCAAGAACCGCTGCGAGCGCTTTGACGCGTCCATGAATCTCGCTGCGGTGCGCAGGCATGCCATTGAACAGGCCCTGCGCCAGGTGCTCGAGGACGGGCAAGGCCTGGCCCTGCACTACCAGCCGGTGTTTTCGGCCGTGGACCGGAAGATGATCGGTGCCGAGGCGCTCTTGCGCTGGTCGCATGACAGGCTGGGCACCATCCCGCCCCTGGAGGCGGTGATGGTCGCGGAAGAATGCGGCCTGATCGTGCACCTGGGCTACTGGGTGGTGCGAACCGCGTGCCGGGACGCGGCCCGATGGCAGGCGCAGGGCCAGTCCCCCTTGCGCGTGGCTGTCAACGTCTCGGCGCGGCAGCTGGGCGACCCGCAGTTCCTGGAACGCGTGATGGACATCCTGCGAGAGGAAGGCCTGCCGGCCCACCTGCTGGAAATCGAGCTCACCGAAACCGTGCTCATGGAGAACATGGACGCCTGCGCCAGCACGCTGCACCGCCTGAGCCAGCTTGGCGTGCACCTGGCCATCGACGACTTCGGCACCGGCTATTCCTCCCTGGCCTACCTGAGGCGCCTGCCGATGAAGCGGCTCAAGATCGACCGCAGCTTCATCCGCGACCTGCCCGAGCAGGAGCACAGCCGCATGATCGTCAAGGCCATCATCGCCCTCTCGCACGGCCTGGGCCTGGCCGTCACGGCCGAAGGCGTGGAGACCCCGGCGCAGATCGACTACCTGGTGGATGCAGGGTGCGATGTGCTGCAGGGGTTTGCGTTTGCGCGGCCCATGCCGGTGCAGCAGTTCGAGGCGATGCAGGAAGGGCGATAGACACAGGCCAGCGCCCTGCCCTCCCCATCAATGCGATGTTCGCACGATCACCTTGCCCCGGGCGTGGCCGGTCGCCACCTTCTCGATGGCGGCACGCGCGTCCTCCAGGGAGTGGATGGAGTCCAGCACCACCTGCAACTGGTGGGCACCAAAGCGCTCGACGATGCGGTCCAGCACCGAAGCATCGTGCTGGAAGAATGCAAATGCGCCCCGCACCGCCCCCTGGTCCTCGATGGCATGGTCCACCAGCGACACCAGGGTGCCGCCTGGACGAATCAAAGGCCATGAACGCTCGGTGGCAAGGCCGCCCACTGTATCGATCACCAGGTCCAGCCCCTGCGCCTGCGCAGCGAAGTCGCCCGCCTGGTAGTCGATCACCTCGTGCGCGCCCAGCCCGGACACCAGCCCCTGGTTGCGGGCCGATGCGGTGGCGACCACATGGGCCCCTGCCTGCCGCGCCAATTGCACGGCAAAGCTGCCCACGCCGCCTGCTGCGGCATGCACCAGCACGCGCTGTCCGGCCTGCAGCCGGCCCACGCCGAACAGCGCCAGCCACGCGGTGCCCGCCGCGGTGGGCAAGGCTGCCGCCTGCTCCCAGCCCATGCCGGCGGGCAGCGGGCAAAGCGCCTGCTCCGGCACCAGCGCGGCCTCCGCCAGGGCGCCACCCTTCGTGGGGTCCAGCCGGCCCACCACCCGGTCCCCGAGGCGGAACCTGCTGGCCAGCGGGCCGACAGCCTCCACCACGCCCGTGAAATCGGTGCCCAGGGTGTAAGGCAACGCCACCGGAAACACGGATTGCATATGGCCGGCCAGGATCTTGAGGTCCAGCGGGTTGATGCTGGCGGCCTCGATGCGCACGGCAATCTGGGCATCGGCCGGGGGCGCCAGTGTGGCGGCCTCTTCCAGCACCGCCTTCTCCGGCGTGCCGAAGCCGTGGATGCGCAGCGCCTTCATGCGGCCTCCCTTGCGGCTGGATCGGCGCCGGGTGGCGGCGGGAAGCTGCCCATCTGCTGGAACGCGCCGAACCAGTCTTCCAGATGCCAGGTGCGGCGGATTCGACCGCCGTGCAGTTCATGGAACTCATGGATGGGAATGCGCAGCCGCTTGCCTGTGGCCGCAATGCCGAACAGCGCACCAAGGTGCGTGCCCGTGATCTCGGCCCGCACCGCCATGCGGCCCGGCAGCTGCAGCAGGTCGTGGATGGTGATCTGCACGTCCGGCAGGACTTCGATGAAGCCCACGATGATGGGCTTGAGCCCGCCGGGCCCGGGGCCCTGGCCGGGAGCCAGCGGAATGTCGTCCCAGTCGGGTGCCACGGCCAGGTCCATCAGGTCGGGGTTCTTGTCACTGAAAGCGCGGTACAGCGTCTCCACGGCCAGGCGCTCCTGGCGCAGCTGCTCGGCATGGGGGTGGGTTTCGGTCATAGGTCGGTCCTTTGAAAAAAGGGTTGCACACGGGATGACGCGATTCTGTGGACGCCCCTAAAATCTGTCTAACAAATGGGCGATATGAATAAATATCTGATTTATGAATTTTCATGGCATCGACCTGAACCTGCTGGCCGCCTTTGATGCCCTGATGGACGAGCGCAACGTGACCCGCGCCGCCGTGCGCGTGGGCGTGAGCCAGCCGGCCATGAGCGCAGCCCTCTCGCGCCTGCGCACCTTGTTCGCCGATCCGCTGTTCCTGCGCAGCGCCGACGGCCTGCTGCCCACCCAGCGCGCACGGGACCTGGCGCAGCCCATCGCGCAGGCGCTGCGGCAGATCCAAGCGGCCGTGGTGCCGCGGCCGCAGTTCGATCCGGCCACCGCCTCCTTCACCTTCAACCTGGGCCTGTACGACTACCCCGCCATGGTGTTGCTTCCAGCCCTGGCAGAGGCCCTGCGCCTGCAGGCGCCCGGTGCGTCGTTGAACGTGCATGCCGTGAGCGGCCGCGACAGCGCGGTGGACCTGCTCGATGCAGGCAGCATCGATGCGGCGGTAGGCGTGCCCCCGACCCAGCAGGACGGGCGCATCCTCACCCGCCCCATCCTGCAGGACGAGTTCGTGACCATCGTGCGGCGCGGCCATCCGCAGGCGTGCCATGGCATGGACCTGGAGACCTACCTGGCCTTGTCCCACGTGCTGGTGTCACCCGAGGGGGACCGCCATGGCCTGGTCGACCAGGCGCTGGCGCAGCTCGGCAGGCGCCGCCACCTCGCCGTCACCCTGCCGCAGCTTTTTGCGGCCCCGGCGCTGGTGGCCCGCACGGACATGGCGGCCACGCTGCTCAGCCGCGTGGCGCTGCACTCGGCCGAGCACCGGCAGCTGGCGATATTTGCGCCGCCGGTGGCGCTGCAGCCTATCGCCTTCCACCTGGTATGGCATCGGCGCGGTGATGCACATCCCGCGCAGCAGTGGCTGCGAGAGCTGATCGCCGACCTGGCACGGGCGCTCTGAGCGTGCCCGCCCGGCAGTTGCCCTTTTCAGGCAATCGCCGGATAGCTCCCCGTCCCCTCGGGCCAGACCGTCAGCACCTCGAAGCCATCGGCCGTCACGGCCACCATATGCTCCCACTGGGCCGACAGGGAATGGTCGCGTGTGACCACGGTCCAGCCGTCGGGCAGTTCGCGGGTTTCGCGCTTGCCGACATTGATCATCGGCTCGATGGTGAAGACCATGCCTTCTTCCAGCGTGATGCCCTGGCCGCGCTGACCGTAGTGCAGCACCTGGAAGTCCTCGTGGTAGATCTGCCCGATGCCGTGGCCGCAGTACTCGCGCACCACGCTGAAGCGCTCACGCTCGGCAACGCTCTGGATGGCGTGGCCCACGTCGCCCAGCGTGGCACCGGGGCGCACCACGCGGATGCCGGCGCACATGGCCTCGTAGGTGGTCTCCACCAGGCGCCGCGCCAGGCGGTTGGGCTCACCCACGTAGTACATGCGGCTGGTGTCGCCGAACCAGCCATCCTTGAGGACAGCCACGTCGATGTTGATGATGTCGCCCTTCTTGAGCACCTTGTCGCCCGCAGGCACGCCATGGCAGACGACATGGTTGACGGAGGTGCACACCGTCTTGGTGAAGCCGTGGTACCCGATGTTGGCCGGTATGGCCTGCAGCTCGTGAACGATGAACTCGCGGCAGCGGTCGTCCAGCGCCTCTGTCGAGACGCCGGGCTGCACGTAAGGGCCGATCATGCGCAGCACCTCGGCAGCCAGCTTGGCGGCGATGCGGGACTGGGCGATCTCGGCAGGCGTCTTGATGATCACCTGGGGGTGCCTGGCTCCCATCACTGCACCCGCCTTACCTGAACGCTGGGCTTGCTGCCGCCATCGGCGGACGGCAAGGCCTGCGCCAGCACGGCCAGGTCGAACCCGCCGGACTGCTCGGCGCGGATCAGCATCTGGCAGATCTGGCTGTGGCTGAGCTCGGGGTGCAACTCTGCAAGCATGCCCACGCGCATCCAGTGCTCAGCCTGTGAATTGATGGAACGAGACAGCGCATTGCTGGCAATGCGCAGGTTCTCATGCATTTGGTCGGAAATTTTGACGATACCCATGGGCCCTATTATACGAAACATATACGTTTCGTGTAAACCATGGAAATTCGGGCCGGCCTTGCGGCCAGCCCGGAGGTCAGAACGCGACCTTGACCCCCAGCGTCAGGTTGCGGCCCATCAGCGGTGCCGCGTTCTTGATGAACGAGGTGTGGGCGTACGCCAGGCGGTCCGTCAGGTTGTTGGCCTTGAGATAGACCTGCCACGGCGTCTCGCCGTTGTACTTGCCACTGTAGCTGACGCCCAGGTTGAGCATGCCGTAGCCAGGCGTGGCCGATTCAAACTCGGCCACGCGGTTCTGGCGCGCCACCTGCACCCATTCGACCTGGCCGTCCCAGGCGTTCCAGTTGGCGTCCATGCGCACACCGGCGCGGGTGGCGGGAATGCGCGGCAGCAAGCCACCACCGGCCAGGCGGGCGCGCACCGTGTCGCCGAACAGCGTGACGCCCAGGTTGCGCGTGAGGCGCTGGCGCACCTGGCCTTCGATGCCGGTGAAGGTGGCATCGGCCTGGGCGTACTGCAGCAGCTGCAGGCCGTCCACCTCGTCCAGCGTGCGGCCGTAGATGTAGTTGCTGATGCGGTTGCGGAACACGCTCACGCCGAAGGTGGTGTCGCCGCTGGTCTTGCGCAGGCTCAGGTCGATGTTCTGCGAGGTTTCGGAACGCAGGTCGGCGTTGCCACGCTCGTAGGTGCTGGTGGCCATGTGCAGCCCGTTGGCGTACAGCTCTTCGGCCGACGGTGCGCGGCTGGCGCGGGTGAGCGATGTGCCCAGCGAATAGCCTGGGGTGAACTGCCACACCGCGCCCAGCGATGCCGAGGTGCCGTTGTGGCTGCGCTCGATGCCCGAGGTCTGGGCCTCGGCCGTCTGGCGGTCGTGGCGCAGCGCGCCTTCGACGCGCCAGTCGCCCAGGCGGTATTCCTCCAGCACGAACAGGCCGGTCTTGCGTGTGGTGGTGGGCTGCACATAGGCCTCTTCCCCGTCGGCGCTGAACTTGCGCTGCGAGGTCTGCAGGCCGAAAACGCCCTTGAATCCGGCAATCGGCTCGTGTTGCAGCTCCAGGCGGGTGTCGTAGGCCTTGTTCTTGAAGGTGGTGCTGATGGCGCCGTCCTCCACCTCGTCGTGCACGTAGTCCGTCACGCCGGCGCGCAGGCGCAGGGCCGAGAAGCCGGCAAACGGGTTGCGCAGTTCGCCGCGAATGTCGAAACGCTCGCTGCGCAGGTCCACCACCGGCACGTCTCCGGCCTCGGCGCCATGGTCGTGCCCGTCCTCGTCGCCACCATGCTCACCGCAGTGCAGGCTGTTGCCATGGGTATGGCAGCCTTCGAAGCTGTGGTTGTGGCCCGGCAGACCGTAGCGCGCCGTCTGGCGCGTGTAGGCGGCGCCCAGGTAGCCGCGATCGCCCACCCAGGACAGGCCCACGCTGCCGGTGTCGGTGCGGTTGAAACTGCCCAGCACCTTGCGCGCCGGCTCGCCATTGGGCGCCCAGCCCTTGCCCACACGGTAGTCACCTGCGTCGCGCGAGACACCTTCCACATGCACCGCCAGGTTGCCGGTGCCGCCGGTCAGCGAGAAGGCCCCCGTCCCCTCGCGCGCACCGGTGTTGGCGCGCAGCTCGGCACTGCCCTCATAGCCTTTTTGCGGAACGGCCGTGGGGATCTTGCCGTCGAGCACATTGACCACGCCGCCCACGGCACCGTTGCCATGCACCAGGGCCGATGGGCCGCGCAGCACTTCGATCTGCGTGGCGAGCAGCGGCTCGGAGACCACGGCATGGTCGGGGCTGATGGTGGAGGCGTCGTGCAGCTCAGCGCCGTCGGACAGCACCTTCACGCGCGGGCCGTCCATGCCGCGGATGATGGGGCGGCTCGCTCCCGCGCCGAAGTGGCTGCTGGTGATACCGGGCTCGCTGTTCAGCGTTTCGCCCAGGGTGGCTTCGCGGCGGCGCACGAGTTCATCGCCTTCGAGCACGCTCACGGGCGTGGTCATTTCGCTGGCGCCCAGTTGCAGGCCGCTGGCGGACACCGTGACGGAGGGCAGGCTGGAGGCGCTGGGGGCGGCACCGGGCGCAGAAGGTGCCACCGTCTGGGCGAAGCCGCTGCCAGCCGAGATCGCCAGCATGGCGGCCAGGGCCACAGGGTGCAAGGTGAGGTGCAGCGCGGGACGGTGAGGGGTGGATTGGGATTGTGGTGTCGTCATGGTGTTCGTTGGCAAAGGCCAGGCGCGGGTGCGCGCATTCATGCCGCAAGGCAGGCATGGAAAAAGAGGAGGCACGGCTGCGCAGCCTGGATTCCAGGCAACTGCCGCTACGGAGTCATGGGGAATGGGGCGCAATGCACCCGCCAGTCCCTGCGCAGCACGGCGGGGAAGGCGAAGGCGGAATCTTCAGCCCAGCAAGGCAGGCGGCCCGCGCGCCTGGAACAGCGCGACATGGCGCGCCAGCACGCGCTCGGCGTGGGTAACCACCGGCGCCAGGGCCGGCAAGATGGGCAGCAGCGCCGGTGCGCTGCCGTGCAAGGCATCGCCCAGCGCCAACTGGTCGAGCAAGAGGCAGTCCACCAGGCTGTGGCTGGACAGGAAGCCGCCGAGTGCGCCCGGTGCATGGGCGGACGCATGCGCCACCACGGCCGGCGTGCCATGGCCGGCATGGATCTGCGCCAGCGGCTGGGCGTGGGCGATCTGGTGCAGGCGCCCGATGGAAGGCACCCAGGCCAGCGCCAGCACCAGCCACACGAGTGCTGCATGCACCGTCCACACGCGCGCACTCCGCCGCCAGGCGTGGGACCCGGGACGGGTGGGGACTGCAGCCAAGGCAGTCCGCTGGGTGCGCGCGTCGTTCACGAAACGGGTTGCCTTGCTACTTCACGGGCACGGCTTCGACCACGCGGTAGTACAGGCCGTAAGGGTCGTTCTGCAGCACCGTGAACCGGCCCTCGACCACCACGGGCTCGAGCGAATAGCGCACAGGCGTCTTGGCCTTGACCTCGACCATGCTCTCGGGCCCGCCCGGAATGCAGAACGAGCAGGTCAGCGGCACGGAAGTGAGCAGGAAGTGCGTCTGCGTGGCCTTGGCATCGAGCGGCATCATGAAGCCCTGGATGCGCTGCACCGTCTTGTCCATCCCCTGCTGCTGGGTGTTGAACACGGGCAGGATGCCATCCTTGGTGGTCTTCTTGGTCAGGTCGCTGAGCACCGACCATGGCACCACGTCATTGCGCTGGGGCAGCGGCGCGATCGGGCTGTTGGGGCTGTGGTAGCCCGCGCCGGAGCCCGTGGGGGCCGTGCCCGGCATGGGCGAACTGAGCACTGGCGTGTTGTAGGGCGCGCCGGCCGTCGCCGCAGGCTTGCTTTCGGCATGTGCGCTGCCCACCCCTGCCAAGGCGCAGGCCAGCACCAGCGCGGCAGAGCGCGCTGGCAGAGTACGGGGCAATGGAGGCTGGTGCATGCAGAAGTCCTTCCTAACGGGGGGCGGTGGTATTTTCTTACAGTTGTGCAGGCGTCGTGTGCAATGGGTCAATGTACATGGCGCATGCCGCAGAATTTACCGATACCAAGACCCTTGCAGGCCACCTGGAGTTCCTTCTGGCACTGGTCATGGCCCTTGCCGGCCTCCAGGCACTTGGCCGCGGCCTCGTGCGCGGCTGCCATGGCGCGGTGGCGCTGCACGTCGGCCTTGGTTTCCTGGTCGGAGTGCGCGCCCTGGGCCTGGGCGATGGCACCCGCCAGCAGCAAAGGGGCAATGGCCAGGGCCGTGATCAGCTTTTTCATGGTGAATCTTTCGGGAACAGTTGGTAATCAGGGTTGGCTCAGAAGGTCGGCCACTTCGGTGCGGTAGGCCTGCATGGCAGGCAGCAGTGCGGCAAATGCGGCCACGACCACGGCAATCAGCGGCACACCCGCCTCGGCCGGCAGCCACACCAGGCCGCTCACGGGCAGCAGGCCCTGGGCCTGCAGCACCCAGCCCAGCACCTGGGCCAGGCCATGGCCCAGCAGCAGGCCCAGGGCCGAGGCGATGGCGGCCAGCCACAGCGCCTCGCACAGCACCAGGCCGGCAACGCGGCCTGGCGGCGCGCCCAGCATGCGCAGCATGGCCAGGTCGGTGCGGCGCTCGCGCACGGCATTCCACAGGGCGATGAACACGCTGAGCGCGGCCACGGCCAGCAGCACGCCGCCAAAGGCGCGCAGCACGTCGGCCCCCACGCCCAGCAGGCGCAGCAGGCGCGTGACCTCGATGGCCGGGGCCGCGGCCTGCATGGAGGTGTCGGCATTGATCTGGCGCGGCAGCGTGACGGCCGCCATGGGCGTGCGGTAGCGCAGCAGCGCCACGGTCACTTCGCGCTCCTCCTTCATGACCTCCAAGTCTTCGGGCTCCGTCGCAGTGGCCGTCTCGTGCACCATCCAGACAGACTCGGTCGAGGTGAGGATGAGCCGGTCGAGCACGCAGCCGCAGGGATCCATGACGCCTGACACGCGGTACGGATGCTCTCCATGCGCATGCCCTCCCCCGCCCAGGCCATGGCTGCCGATGAAGGTCGCACCGACCAGCGGCGCGCCCGCATGCGCTGCGCCCACGATGCCGCGCGCCACGGTGGCGCCCAGCACCGCGTCCATGGGCTGCTGCCAGGGCTGGCCCTCGGACAGAGTGGCGCCATAGAGCGCCAGGTAGTCGGGCGTGGTGCCCACGATGCGAAAGCCCTGGTAGCTGTCGCCCAGGCTCAGCGGTATCACCTGCGCCACCAGCGGGTTCTTCTGCAGGGCCTGCACCTCCTGCAGCGGGATGTTGCCCGTGGGCACGTCGATGTGGAACACCCCGGCGAGGATCAGCTGCAGCGGACTGCCCTTGGCCCCCACCACGAGGTCGATGCCGTCCAGGTCGCGTTCGAAGGCACGGTCGAGCTGCGTGGCCACCAGCAGCACCAGGGTGATGGCCGCCAGGCCGAGGGTGAGCACCAGCAGGTTGAGTACGGCGGCCAGCGGGCGCGCCCAGAGATAGCGCCACGAGAGCGAAAGAAGTTGGGCCATGGGATTCAGGTAACGCGCATGGCATTCAGGTCGAGCTGCTGCAGCCCCGGCACAGAGGCCAGGGCCTGCACCACGCGCTGGTCGTGGGTGGCGATGACCAGGCTGGCATCGCAGGCCGTGGCGCTGTCCTGCAGCAGCGCCAGGGCGTCCGCAGCAGCCTCGTCGTCAAGGCTGGCCGTGGGTTCGTCGGCCAGCAGGATCTGGGGCGTGAGCAGCACGGCACGCGCCAGTGCCACGCGCTGCGCCTGCCCGCCCGAGAGCTGGTGCGGCTTGCGCACCGAGAGTTCTGCCACGCCCACCTGGGCCAGCGCGCGGGCAATGGCCGCATCGTCGCGCGGCAGGCCGGCCGCAAAGTACACCAGCGCCAGGTTGTCGGCCACCGTGAGCGCGCTGCTCAGGTGCAGCTTCTGCGGCAGAAAGCCGACGCTGCGCGCGCGCCAGGCATCGATTTCGGCGCCGCGCTGCGTGCCCAGTTGCGTACTGGCCACGAACAGGTCGCCGCCAGCGGGCGAGCGCAGGCCCGCCAGCAGCGCCAGCCAGGTCGATTTGCCCGTGCCCGAGCGCCCGCGCAGCAGCAAGGTGCCGCCCTGGCGCAAGTCCACATCGGGAAAGCGCAGTGCATCGCTGCCCGCCGCATAGATATAGGAAAGGCCCCGTGTACGGATCATGCGGCCGCGCCCCCATCCGGGTGCGCACAGCCCGCGCAGCGGCCCCGCACGGCCACGTCCACCGCCAGGCTCTCGTGCCCTGCCGTGGCCAGGGCCTGCAACACTTGCTTGAGGGCTGCCTGAACGCGCGCCGAGCCCTGCGACAGGCGGAACTGGCGATGGCAGTCACCGCACTCGAACCGGGGCGCAGTGGAGTCCTGCTCGGGCGGCGCCAGCGCAAAGCGGGTCACCCGGGCGGCATCCACCTGCCTGTGCAGCAGGCCGGCGGCCGCGAAGCGCTCGAGCATGCGGTAGACGGTGACCTTGTTGACCGGCGCCCCCGCAGCGGCCAGGGCGGCCTCTACCTCGGACTCGGACAGCGCCGCATCCGCACGCGCCTCGTACAGCGCCGCCAGCGCCCGCGTGGCCTTGGTGGCGCGCATGCCCGAGGGCAAGGCCCAGGCACTGCGGCCGGCTTTGGTGGATGGAGGGGAGTGGGGGGTGGGCATGGCTGTCAGTCACTACCGGCAGCAATGCCAGTAACGCAATTGGATTGCATTATGCCCTCTGCTTGGGGCCGTGCGCGCCGTCCCCGGGCCAGCCCAACGGCCAATTTCCTGCCGGATTTTCATGCACAGGCTCAGGACCAGAGCCGGTAGAACCAGTAGCTGTCGTCGCCATCCACGCGCCGCACCAATTCGCTGGGGCTGTGGCCCGTGACGCGCTGCGTCTCACGGCACAGGTGGGCCTGATCGGCATAGCCGGCGTCAAAGGCCACGTCCTGCCAGCGCGGAGCGTCGCCTGCGCGCTCGCTGGCCTGGCGTGCCTGCACCAGCGTGGACTCGGCCCGCGACAGCCAAGCCAGGCGGCGCACCGGCTGGCCAGCCCAGGCACGGGCATGGCGCTCCAGGCTGCGCAGGCTCGCACCCAGACCCATGGCCTGGGCATGGGCCTGCAATTCACGCAGCCAGCGGGCGCTGGAGGTGCCCGTGCTGCCGGGAACATCGGGGGGCGCGTACCCATGGTGTGCCACGGCGCTTTCGATCAGCTCCATGCGCTCGGCATCGCTTCGGGCCTGGCGCACGCTCTCGCACAGGGCGACCCAGGGCGCCGGCAGCACGTCCTCGGCGCGCAACAGGCCATCCACCAGGGAGCCCATGTCCAACCCGGTGAGCCGATGGAATGCCTGGGGCTGGAACACTACCCCGAAAGTGCGCACCGGCCCGGGATTGCGCGTCACCAGCGGCTGTGTCTGGGGCCCCAGCAGCAGGGTCGACGGCAGCGGCCGCGGATCGCTGCCATCGGGGCCCACGTGCTCGGATTGGCCCTGCAGAAACCAGGCAATGCCGCAGTAGACGGATGCCGGGTAGCGGTTGAGCTGCGGCGCTGGCGCCGCAGGCCGGCCCGTGGTGTCCTTGAAGATATAGGCCCGGATGCAGCCCGCCAGGGCAGGCGGCGGCAGCGCGATGGTGGCGAAGGGAAGCTTGAACTGCAGGCGCATGGCCCAGCATGGTAGACGGGTCCGCCCGGTTTGCGCAGGGGGCGCTTGGCGAAATCGTTCAAGACGACCGGGCGCGCACCTTCCAAAATGGCGCCACCATGACCCACAACCCGCCGCCCATCCCCCCTCTCCAGCCCCTTCTGGCATCGGCCCAGCCCAGCCGCACGGCCCTGCTGTGCGGCATTGCACGCGCCAGGCACCAGTTGCTGGACAAGGGCGAGGTGTTCGCCGATGCCCTGGCCCTGGACATCCTGGGTCCCGACCATGCCGCACAGGTGCGCCAATGGGCGGTCGACCACGGACCCGGGGGGCCGCTCAGCGACCGGGGCAGCTTTTCCGAAGCCATGCGCGGCGCACTCGCCGCACGCAGCCGCATTGCGGAAGACACCCTGCGCGAGGCCGTGGCCGCCGGGGCCACGCAGTATGTGGTGCTGGGCGCGGGCCTGGACACCTTTGCGCTGCGCAGGCAGTGGCCTCCGGGCCTCGCACGCATGTTCGAGGTGGACCACCCTGCCACCCAGGCCTGGAAACGGAAACTGGCGGCATCGGCCGGATTGCAGATGCCGGCCCACGCGGCTTTCGTGCCGGTGGACTTCGGGCAGCAGGACTTCATGGAACAGCTGGTGGCCCAGGGGCTCGACCCGCACGAACGCACCGTGTTCGCCTGGCTGGGCGTCAGCATGTACCTGGACCCCTGCGCGGTAAGGGCCACGCTGGAGCGCATCGGGACGCAGATGGCGCCGGGCAGCGTCCTGGTCTTCGACTATGTGCGGCGCCCCGCCCCACGGGAACTGGGCTGGAGGCTGGCCCTGGGCCTGATGGCGCGCCGCTTTCGCCGCATGGGCGAGCCCTGGCATTGCTTGCTAAACGACCGCGATCTGCAGGACATGCTCGCAGAGTGTGGCTTTGCGCCCCCGGAAGTGTTCAGTGCGCAGGACATCATGCGCACGCTGCTTTCCAGCCGCCCCGCATCCCGGCTGCAACGGGCCATGGGTGGGCTGCTGGGCGGCGTGGTGCGCGTGCGGGTGCGTGCGGGTGCGGGTGGGCGACAGGCCCATCCTGCTCTGAGGCTGGGAGTTTTTTGGCCGTGTCCGAATGGCGCGTCAAAACGCACTGGATCTAGGCGCAAAGCACAGCCATAGCTCGGGCTATGGCGAGCATTTGCTTTCGACGAGCCGGGGTGTTTTGGCGTGCAAGGCGGGCACAAACGAAAGACTCTCGGCCTCTCAGTCCTCCTTGAGGTACTTGCGGAAGGTCTTGCGGAACTTGTCCACCTTGGGGCCCACGACGAAAGCGCAGTAGCCCTGTCCTGGGTGCTTGGCGAAGTAGTCCTGGTGGTAGTCCTCGGCCGTGCTGTAGTTGGCCAGGGGCTTCACCTCGGTGGTGATGGGCGCGCCGAACAGCTTGTCTTGCGACATCTGGCGCACCATGGCATGGGCCGCCTCGCCGTGGGCCGGGTCTTCGTAGTAGATGCCGCTGCGGTACTGGGTGCCCACGTCGTTGCCCTGGCGATTGAGCGTGGTCGGGTCGTGGGTGTGGAAGAAGATCTCCAGGATCTCTTCGAGGCTGATCTCCTGGGCATCGAAGGTCAGGCGCACCACTTCAGCATGCCCGGTGTCGCCCTGGCAGATCTGCTCGTAGGTGGGCTTGATCGTCTGGCCGTTGGTGTAGCCGCTTTCCACGTCGGTGATGCCGCGCACGCGGTCGAACACCGCCTCGGTGCACCAGAAGCAGCCGCCGCCCAGGGTGATGGTTTGCAGGTTGTCTGCCATGAGGTCTCCATGCAATGAAGGGATTTTCACGGCATGGTACGCGGCCTTGCGTGCCGCAGTGCCGGCGGGGCTATTCGTACTTCCTACCCTGCCCCATCAGCTCAGGCGTGCCGATCAGGGCATTGAGCCCATCGAAATCCAGCATGCGCTCCTTGAACGGCGCCGTGGTCTGGTGCGTGTGCAGGCTGGCGTAATAACCCTGCAGGATGTGCGCCACGGCCCGCGCCGTGCCCCCCGGGAAGATGGCGATGCGAAAGCCGCGCTGGCCCAGCTCCTTCGCGCTTTGCACCGGGGTCTTTCCGCCTTCGACCATGTTGGCCAGCAGCGGGATGCGGTGGGCAAAGCGTTCACAGGCTGCATCCATCTGCTCGGGGGTGCGCAGGGCTTCGATGAAGAGCGCATCCACACCGCACTCCAGGTAGCTTTCGGCGCGGTCGAACGCAGCCTCGATGCCTTCCACAGCCAGCGCGTCGGTGCGCGCCAGGATCAGGGTGCGGTCATCGCGTCGGGCGTCGAGGGCGGCGCGCAGCTTGCCGCACATCTCGGCGGTGGGCACCACGCTCTTGCCGTCCAGGTGGCCGCAGCGCTTGGGAAAGCCCTGGTCCTCGATCTGCACCATGGCGGCGCCCGCGCGCTCAAAGCCGCGCACCGTGCGCTGCACGTTGAGCGCGTTGCCGAAGCCGGTGTCGGCGTCCACGATGACGGGCGTGCTCACCCGCTCGGTGATGCGCGCCAGGGTGTCCTCCACCTCGGTATAGGTGGTCAGGCCCACGTCGGAACGGCCCAGCCGGGTGTAGGCGATGGAAGCACCCGAGAGGTACAGCGCCTCGAAACCGGCCTGCTCGGCCACCAGGGCGCTCAGCGCGTCGTAGACGCCAGGGGCCAGCAGGATCTGCGGCTGCTGCAGCCGTTCATGCAAGGAAGTCGTGGTCATGCGGTTGTGCCCTTGGTGGGGTCCAGCAGGTGGGCGGCGGTGTGGGCCGCGATGTAGCCGCCGGCCACTGCGCTCAGCAGGCCGTTGCCCGAGAGATAGCCCCAGACGGCATCACCCGACACGCCGCGCGCCGCGCCGCCGGCCGCCAGCAGGTTGGGGAACGCCCGGCCAGCGGTGTCGAGCACCCGGCAGCGGGCATCGATATCCAGCCCGCCCTGGGTGTGGAACAGTGCGCCCGTGACCTTGACGGCGCAGAACGGGGCCTGCAGCGGCCGTGCCGCCGGGCGCGGGTAAGGGCCCTGCCCCGCGAGGGTCGCCGCCAGCGCGGTCTCGCTGCAGCCGATCACAGTGGCCAGGGCCTGCACGCTGTCGCAGTGCTTCACGGCGCCCGCCGCCTCCGCATCCACGAAATCCGGAAAACCGCGTGCCAGTGCCAGGATGGGTGCGTCGAACGCGTTCCAGGCCACACCACCCGGCTGGGCCAACACATGCACGGAGGCTTCGGAATAGCCCTGCGTCTCGTCATGGAAGCGCCGGCCCAGCGCGTTGATCTGGATGCCGCCTTCCATCATCAGCGCCCAGGAGATCAGCGCGCCCTGGGGAATGGCCCAGGAACCATGGCCCTGGTAGCCGCCCAGGTCGGCCAGGCGCGCGCCCAGCGCACGGCCCCAGGCGATGGCGCTGCCATCGTTGCCCATGTGGCCGGCGAACAGGGCATCGCGCATCTCGGGCAGCAGCTCGCGCACCATGGCGGCATTGCCGCCAAAGCCGTTGCAGGCCAGGAGGGCCGCATCGCACGACAGGTGCTCCAGCCTGCCACCCGGCCGCTCATAGCCCACGCCGATCACCAGGCCGGTGTCGTCGGCCCACAGCTCGCGCACGGTGGCATCGGTCACCAGGGGGATGTCCGCCACCGCGGCGGCATTGGCCAGGCGGCCCATCAGGCCCACCCCGGTCTTCTCGGGCACGGCGTGCATGCGGCGCACGCTGTGGCCGGGGTACAGAAAGCCGTCGAGCACCTGCCACTGCAGGCCATGGCGCTGCTGCAGTGCGTCGAGTGCGGGGCCGATGGCCCGGGCGTAGGCCTGCACCAATTGCGGGGCTGCCCTGCCCTTGGCCTTGGCGCTGATGTCGGCGGCAAAGCGCGCAGGGCTGTCGTCCAGGCCCAGCTCCCTCTGCACCCGCGTGGCCGGTGCCGGGATGAAGCCCGAGGACAGGGCCGAGGAGCCCATGGGTGTGGCATCGCGCTCCAGCACCGCACATTCGACACCCAGGTCGTGCAGCATCAGCGCGGCCGTCAGGCCGCAGGCGCCGCCGCCGACGATGGCCACGGGCACATGGTTGTCCTGCGCGGCCGCGGGCATGCGGTCGGCGCGGCGGATGGTCGGCAGCGTGCCGCTCATGCCCTGCCGGCCTCCAGCAGGGCCATGAAGTCGGCGCAGTCCAGCACCTGGGCCACGGTGGCCATGTCCGCGAGGGCAGTGTCATGCACGTCCTGGCGAAATGCGGCGCAGCCGTCCGACAGCACCAGCGTGCGGTAGTCACGCATATGGGCGTCGCGCACGGTGCTGGCCACGCCCCCGTTGGTGACGATGCCGCACACGGCCACCGTGTCGATGCCGGCGCGCCGCAGCACCCAGTCGAGCTGGGTGTTGAAAAAGGCCGAGTAGGCCACCTTGCAGACCGAGACGTCGACCCAGGTGGCGATCTCTGCCACATGGGCCTGGCCGCGGCTGCCGGGCGCGAAATCTCCGCGACGCAGAAAGGGCCGCAGCGCCTTGAGGTGGGGAGAGACCATGGGCTCGCCCTGCGCGTCGGGCCAGAGCGTGAACTGGCTGCCCACGACCAGCCCGCTGCCGGCCTTGACGGAAGTGGCCACCTGCGCGACGCGCGCCGGCAGGGCCTGCGCCGCAGGGTTGACCGCGCCGCCGCGCGCATAGGCGCCATCGGCCGCAAGAAAGTCGTTCTGCAGGTCGACCACGACCAGCGCCACGCGCCGTGGGCTGAGCGGCGTGGCGGCCGTCATGCTGCGCGCACCAGCAGGTTGCCCAGCGTATCCACCGTGGCGTGGAAACCCGGCTCCAGCCACACCGTGGTATCGGGCTGCTCCAGAATGGCCGGGCCGTCGATGCGGGCGCCCACCGGCAAGTCCAGCCGCGCGTGGCGCGCTGCATCCCACCACTGGCCGGCATGGAACACACGCTGCACGCCCAGAGAGGGGTTGAGCGTGGTCGATTGCGGGGCCAGCACCGTCAGGTCGAACTTGGGGCGCACACCCACACGGGCATAGCGCAGGTTCATCACCCGCACCGCGATGCCGTCGAGCACGCGGCCGAAGGCGGCGCGGTAGGCGGCCTCGAACGCTGCCTGGATGCCCTCGCGGTGGAGCGCCTCCGCTGCGAGCGGCACCTGCACCGTGTGCGTCTGCCCGGCATAGAGCATGTCCAGCGCAATGACCTCCTGCACCTGCACGAACTGCACGCCGGCCGAATCCAGGCGCTGCTGGCAGGCGGCCGACAGGGCCTGTACGCGCTGGCGCAGGTCGGCCACGTCGAGGTCGGACAGGGGCTTGTTCAGGGTCTGCACCGCATCGTGGCGCATGTCGGCCATCACGCAGCCCAGGGCCGACGTGACGCCGGGGTAGCGCGGCACGATGCCGGTGCCCACGCCCACCTCGCGCATCATGGCGCAGACATGCAGCGCGCCGCCACCGCCGAACGGCATGTAGGCGAACTGGCGCGGATCGTGACCGCGCTCGATGGAGACCACCCGCACGGCGCCTGCCATCTTGGCGTTGGCCACCGTAAGGATGGCTTCCGCGGCCGCCATCACATCCAGGCCCAGAGGCTGGGCCACGTGGGTCTCGATGGCGTCGCGCGACTTGGCCGAGTCCATGGCAGCCAGCAGGCCGCCGCCCAGCGGCCGGTCGGCCGCGATGCGGCCCAGCAGCACGTTGGCATCGGTCACCGTAGGCCGGGTGTTGCCGCGCCCATAGCAGGCGGGGCCGGGAATGCTGCCGGCCGACTCGGGGCCCACCTGCAGCATGCCGCTGGCGTCCACCGAGGCGATGGAGCCGCCGCCCGCGCCGATGGTCTCGATCTGGATCATGGGCGAGCGCACCACCATGCCGAACTCGATGGCGGTCTGCGCCGCCAGGGCCGCCTCGCCACCGGCAACCAGCGACACGTCGAACGAGGTACCCCCCATGTCGCCCGTGATCGCATCGGGAAAGCCCGCCGCCCGGGCAATGGCCGCACAGGCGATCACGCCCGCTGCCGGGCCCGACAGCGCCGTGCGCACCGGCACGTCGCAGGCCGTCTGGCGCGACATCACGCCGCCGTTGCTCTGCACGATGAGCAGTTCACCCGCAAACCCCTGGCCGCGCAGGTCGCCCTCCAGCCGCTCCAGGTAGCTGCCCACCACCGGCTGCAGCGCGGCATTGAGCGTGGCGGTGGAGCAGCGCTCGAACTCGCGGATCTCGGGCAGCACCTCGCTGGCGGCCGTCACATGCGGGTTGGGCCAGAGGCTGCGCACGGCGGCCACGGCCGCCTGTTCGTTGGCCGGGTTGGCATAGGTGTTGATGAAGAACACGCAGACCGCCTCGCAGCCGGCATCGAGCAATGCCTGCGCCTGGGCCTTGACCTGGGCCAGATCGACCGGCGTGTGCACCGTGCCATCGGCCAGCACGCGCTCGTCCACCTCCAGGCGCAGGTGGCGCGGCACGATGGGCTCGAAACTGCCGCGCAGGCCCCAGGTCTGCGGGCGGTCGCGCCGGCGCATCTCCAGCACGTCGCGAAAGCCGCGCGTAGTGATGATGCCGGTGCGTGCCACCTTGCGCTCCAGCAGCGCATTGGTGCCCACCGTGGTGCCATGCACGATGGTGGCAATGGCCGCGGCCGAATCCGCCACGCGCGCCACGCCGTTCATGAAGCCGCGTGCCTCTTCCCCACGGGTCGAGGGCACTTTGACGATGCGCGCGCTGCCATCGACCTCGTCGAGCACGAACAGATCGGTGAAGGTGCCGCCCACGTCCACACCCACCACAAAGGAAACCTTGCCGCTCATGCTGCGCCTTTCGCTGCTGCTGCGCTGTTGTCCGTGACCACATAACCCATCGCCTCGTCGCTTTGGCGCGCTGCCGCGGTCCGCGCCGACGGGGCACCGTAGCCTCCCCCACCAGGCGTCTCCAGCCGCACGCGCTCCCCCTTTTGCAGCCGGATGCCGATCATCTTGGAGCGCATGGGCGGCACCTTCCACGTGCCCGCGTTCTCGTAGCTGAAGACGTTCATGGCGCCCTCCCCGCCCCCGGCAATGCCCTGGGGCGCGGCCTTGCCGCGCTCGCCGAAAATGAAGACCTCGGCGTCCTGCTCCAGCAATTCGATTTCATAGATGGCCCCCAGGCCCCCCCGGTGTTGCCCATCGCCGCCCGATCCCGGGCGCAGCGCCCACTGGGTGAAGCGCACGGGGTACGCGGCCTCCAGGATCTCCAGCGGCGGAATGGTCGCCGTGGAGATGGGCGCGTTGCCATGGCTCATGCCGTCGCCGTCCGAATGCCCGCCGTGTCCCCCGCCGAAGAAGCTGAACATCACCCAGCGCTGGCCCTTGCGCGCGGCATCGGTGCGGTGGCCGGCGATAGAGAGCGCGTTGATGGTGCCGTACGCCTGGGCCATGGCCCGCTCGGGCGCGGCCAGGGCCGTGGCGCTGAAGATCACGTCGATCATGCGCAGAATGGTCTCGGTGTAGCCGCCCACCGGGCGTGGCCGCGCCGCGCTGATTACCAGGCCATCGGGCAGCACGAAGTCCACGGCGTCGAGCACGCCGGCATTGGCCGGCACGTCGGGAAACAGGTGCTTGAGCGCCACATAGCAGGCCGCGATGGCCGTGGCGCGCGAGATATTGACCGGCCCGGCGCACTGCGGCGAGGTGCGCGAGAAGTCGAGCGTGAGCCGATCGCCCTGCACCGTCATGTCCAGGGCGATGGTCAGCGCCTCGTCCTTCACGCCGTCGTTGTCCAGCATGTCGCTGAAGCTGTAGCGCCCATCGGGCAGCGCCGCGATGTGCGAGCGCATGAGCTTCACAGCGCGCGTGCGCAGCTCGCCCATGGCCTGCAGCACCGCCGCATCGCTGTACTGGTCGAGCAGGTCATGCAGGCGCCGCTCGCCCAGGTCCAGGGCCGAGAGTTGGCCGTTGAGGTCGCCCCACAGGCTGTCGGGCAAGCGGGTGTTGGCTTTCAGGATGGCCAGCACGTCTTCGTCCAGCGCGCCGCCGCGCACGATGCGCACCGGCGGTATCTGCACCGCCTCCTGCCAGCACTCGGTGGCAGCCGGGTTGTAGTTGCCGGGCACGTTGCCGCCCACGTCGTGCCAGTGCGCGGCCGAGGCGAGAAAGCAGTACAGCCTGCCATGGCGAAAGAAGGGCCGCACCAGCTTGAAGTCGTTGGCATGCGTGCCGCCCTCATAGGGGTCGTTGAACAGCCAGGTATCGCCCTGTGCCATGCCGCCGCGCCCTGCTGCGATGCGCATGGCCGCGCGCACCGCGAAGGCCATGGCCCCCACGAACACCGGCAGGCCCGACTTGCCCTGCACCAGGGTGTCGCCGCTCGTGGCGTCGTACAGGCCGTGGCAGGCATCGTGCGCCTCGGCGATGATGGGGTTGAACGCGCTGCGGTACAGCGTGGCGTCCATCTCGTCGGCGATCTGCTCGAGCCGCCCGCGCAGCACGGCCAGCGTGACCGGGTCCATCGACGTTGCTGTCGTTGTGGTGTTTTCAGCCATTGATGGCCTCCTTGCCAAATCGGGCGCGCAGCTGGTTCATCAAGCCGCCAGCGCGCACCATGTCCATGAGAAACGGGGGAATCGGATCGCACGCCAGGCGCGTGCCATCCGCTGTGATCACCGCGGGGGCCTGCCAGTCAAGGCCGATCTGCTCGCCTTCGCCCACCTGGTCCAGGTGCGGGCAGGTCAGCAGCAGCAGGCCCAGGTTGAAGGCGTTGCGAAAGTACAGACCGCTGAACGATGGCGCGATGACCGCCACAATGCCCAGTCGCACCAGCACCGCGGCGGCCTGTTCGCGCGAAGAGCCGATGCCGAAGTTCGGGCCGGCCACGATCACGTCGCCCTGGCGCACGCCGCCCACGAAGTCCGGCCGCACCGATTCCAGGCAGTGGCGCGCCAGCACGTCGATGCCGTGCTTCATCGCGTGGCCGGGGGCCAGCACATCGGTGTCGATGTCGGCACCCAGCTTCCAGACCCTGTGCAGTGCGGCGCTCATGCCAGCGCCTCGCGCGGGTCCGCAATCCGGCCCTGGAGGGCCGAGGCGGCCACGGTATAGGGCGACGCCAGGTACACCTGCGCCGTGGCCGAGCCCATGCGCCCCTTGAAGTTGCGTGCCGTGCTGGAGATGACGGTGGTGCCGTCGCCCACGGTGTCGCCATAGCCGGCGCAGGCGCCGCAGGTGGTGGGGAACAACTCGGCACCCGCGTCCTCCAGCACCTGCAGCACGCCTTCCGCACGGGCGGCGGCCTGGTCCTGCTGGCTCGCGGGCGCCACCATCAGGCGCACACCATGTGCCACGCGCTGGCCTCGCAGCACGCTGGCGGCGGCGCGCAGGTCGTCGAGCTTGGCCCCCGTGCAGGCGCCAATATAGGCCACGTCGATGCGCGTGCCAGCATGCTGGCCCACCGCAGCGGTATTGGCGGGGCTGTGGGGCGCGGCCACCTGGGGCGCCAGGGTGTCGGCGTCGAATTCGTGGCGGGTGAGCGGTGCGCCGGGGTCGGTCCTCCAGGCGTCCAGCCCCTGCAGGTCTGCCGCGGGCACCCCGTGGGCCGCCAGCCAGTCGTGCGTGGTCGCGTCGGGGGCGATCAGGCCGGCCTGCGCGCCCAGCTCGGCGCTCATGTTGGAGAGCGTCATGCGCTCCTGCATCGACAGGGCCTGCACGGCTGGGCCGGCGAACTCCACGGCCTGGTACTGGCCGCCGTTCATGCCGAAACGGCCGATCATGTGCAGCATCATGTCCTTGGCAGTCACGCCGGCTGCCAGGCGCCCGCTCCAGTGCATCTGCAGGGTGTGGGGCACGCGCAGCCAGATCTCGCCGGTGACCACCACGCCCAGCATCTCGGTGCTGCCGATGCCGAACATGTAGGCGCCGAAGGCCCCGCCCGTGGGCGAATGCGAATCGCCCCCCACGCAGAACATGCCGGGGCGGATGTGGCCGTGCTGCGGCACCACCACGTGGCAGATACCCTGGCCGTCGTACACATGGGGCAACGCCTGCTCCTGCGCCCAGTCGCGCGCGATGCGCACGATGCGGCGCGATTCCTCATCGCGCTCGGGCAGGTAGTGGTCCATGACCAGCACCACGCGCGACTTGTCCCAGATGGTGGCGCCCAACTCGTCGAGCATGGGCTTGAGGCGCCGCGGGCCGGACGAATCGTGGAACATGGCCAGGTCCACCCGGCAGTTGACGATGTCACCCGGCGCCACGCCGGTGCGCCCGCTCGCGCGGGCCACCAGCTTCTGTGCCAGGGTGCTGGGCGGGGAGATCATTCGGGCTTGGCTCCGGCAAAACGCACGACCTTGGCCCAGCGCGGGATCTCGGCCTGCACGAAGCGGGCGAATTCCTCGGGGCTGTTGCCCACGGGCACGGCGCCTTCGGTCTCCAGGCGCTTTTTCACCTCGGGGGTGGCGATGGCCTGGCGGGCGGCATCGCTCAGGCGCTTCGCCAACTCGGGGGCCATGTTCCCGGGCCCGAACAGGCCGAACCAGGCGCTCGACTCGTAGCCCGGCAGCACCTCGGAGATCGCTGGCACGTCCGGAAAGGCCGGCAGGCGCCGGGCACTGGTGACGCCGAGCGCCCTGAGCTTGCCCGCCCGCACCTGCGCCTGAGCGTTGCCCACGGCCGCAAACATCAGCTCCACCTGTCCGGCCAGCACGTCCTGCAGCGCCGGCGCCGTGCCCCGGTAGGGAATGTTGACGATGTAGGCACCCGACTGCATCTTGAAGGCATCGCCCGCCAGGTGCAGCGAGGAGCCCACGGCGCCAATCGCGAAGTTGAGCTTGCCTGGCCGCGCCTTGGCCAGCGCGATCAGTTCGCGCACGTCCTTGGCCGGCACCGAGGGGTTGGCCACCAGGATCGAGGGCGAGGTGGCCACGCAGGTCAGCGGGGTGAAATCCTTGATGGGGTCGAACGGCAGCGAGGGGTAGAGGCTGGCGTTGATGGCATGGCTGGTGAAGCTCATGAGCAGCGTGTTGCCATCGGGCGCAGCCTTGGCCACCGCATCGGCCGCGATGTTGCCGCCCGCGCCCGGGCGGTTCTCCACCACCACGGTGCGGCCGAGCTGGCGCCCCATCTCGCTGGCCAGGTTGCGTGCCAGGGTGTCCGTGGAGCCGCCCGCGGGCGCGCCCACGAGGATGCGGATGGGGGCGTTCTGGGCCAGGGCGTGACCCAAGGGCAGTGCCGCCGGCAAGGCCAGCAGCAGTTTTCGGCGTGGGATCATGGTGTGTCTGTCTCCGGGTGGGGGCATCTGTGTGCCTCAAAGTCCGAGGTAGGCGCGGCGCAGGTCGTCGCTGCGCAGCAGTTCGTCGGGTGCGCCCGAAAAGCGGATGCTCCCGTTCTCCATCACATAGGCGCGGTCGGCGATCTCCAGCGACTGGCCCACGTTCTGCTCCACCAGCAGCACGGCAAGCCCCGTGGAGCGCAACTGGCGGATCAGGCCGAACATCTCTTCGACCAGCAGTGGGGAGAGGCCCAGCGAGGGCTCGTCCAGGATCAAGAGGCGCGGCTCGGCCATCAGGCCGCGGCCGATGGCCAGCATCTGCTGCTCGCCGCCGCTCATGGTGCCGGCCAACTGGGTGGTGCGCTCCTTCAGCCGCGGGAAGGTGGCGAACACCTTGTCGATGTTCTCGGCGCGGCGCTCACGGGCGCGCGAAAAGCTGCCCAGCGACAGGTTTTCGAGCACGCTCAGGTTCGGGAAGATCTTGCGCCCCTCGGGCACCTGGATCAGTCCGGCCTTGACGACCGCCGTGTAGTGCGCCCTGCTCAGGTCCGCCCCACCGAAGGCCACGCGCCCGGCCCAGGCTGGGTAAATGCCGCAGACCACGTTGTTCAGCGTGGACTTGCCCGCGCCGTTGCTGCCCAGCAGGGCAACGGTCTCGCCGGGATTCACCTGCAGGTCCACCCCGCGCAGCACCTCCACGCGGCCATAGCCGCCGCGCAGGCCGGCAATATCAAGCAGCGGAGCCGTGCTCATGCAGCCTCCTTCGCGGCAGCGGCACGCAGGCGCGCCGCCGTGCCGTGGCCCAGGTAGGCCTCGATCACGCGCTCGTCCGACGTCACCGTGGCGGGGTTGCCCTCGGCGATCAGCTGGCCCTGGGCCAGCACCCACACGTGCTCGGCCAGGTTCATCACGGCCTGCATCACGTGCTCGATCATCAGCACCGTCACACCTCCCTCTGCAATGCCGCGCACCACGGGAATCATCTCGGCTATCTCCTGGGGGTTGAGGCCGGCCAGCACCTCATCGAGCAGCAAGAGGCGCGGCCGGGTGGCCAGCGCGCGCGCCAGCTCCAGCCGCTTGCGCCCCGCCACCGTGAGGTCGGATGCGGGCTTGTCGAGCTGCGCCGACAGGCCCACGCGCGCGGCCACCTCGGTGGCCAGTGCCAGGGCCGCCGCGCGACGCGGCTCGTGCAGGTGGGCGCCCACGGCGATGTTCTCGCGCACGGTCTGCGCCGCAAAGGGCTGCACGATCTGGAAGGTGCGCGCCATGCCCAGGCGGGCGTTGAGGTGCGGCGCCTGGCCGGTGATGTCGCGCCCGGCGAACTGTACCGAGCCCGCGTCGGGCTTCACGAAACCGGTCATCAGCGCGAACAGCGTGGTCTTGCCGGCGCCGTTGGGGCCGATCAGCGCGGTCAGCGAGCCTTCGCGCACCGTGAGGCTGACGTTCTGTACCGCCTTGAGGCCGCCGAACGACTTGCCCAGCCCTGTGAGGGTCAGCAGCTCATTGGCCATGGCGGCCTCCCGAGCGTTTCCACAGGTCCACCACCGACTGGCCCAGGCCCGCGATGCCGCGCGGCAGGAACATGACGATGAGCACCAGCACCGTGCCGTAGATCACCATGTTGATCCCCGGTAGCTGACCGAACAGGTTGCGCGTGAGGTCCGCCAGCACATGCAGCACCAGGGCACCGAGCACCGGCCCCCAGATGGTGCCGATGCCGCCCACGATGGCCGCCACCAGGGCCTCCACCGAGGTCACCGAGCCATAGGCAATGCCCGGGTCGATGTACTGGAACACCTGCACGTAGAACGCGCCGGCCGCGCCCATGAAGCCGCCCGAGAGCGCAATGGCGCCCATCTTCACCGTGAAGGGGTTGACGCCGATGGCGCGCGCCGCGTCCTCGTTGTCGCGCACGGCCTGCAGCCAGGCGCCGAAGCGCGAGTTGCGCAGCCACCAGCTCACCAGCAGCGCCAGGGTGACCAGCGCCAGGACCAGGAACACATAGCCCTTGCGCGAGCCGAACTGCATGTTGCCAAGGGATTCCCTGAGCGGCAGCATCAGCCCCACGCCCGCGCCGGTGAACGGTACCGACAGTGCCAGGATGCGAAACACCTCGGCGAACGCCAGCGTGACCAGCGCGAAGTACGAGCCCTTGAGCCCATAGCGGAACGACAGCCCGCCCACGAACAGCCCCACCAGGGCGCTGCCGGCCACCGCCATGGGCAGCGCCAGCCAGGCGTTGATGCCGCCCTGCATCTGCGCGATGGCCTGGATGTAGGCTCCGGTACCGAAGAACAGCGCATGCCCGAAAGAGAACTGGCCGCCAAAGCCGCCCAGGATGTTCCAGGCCTGCGCCAGCAAGGCGGCGTACAGCGCCATCATCACGAAATTGAGCAGCACGCCCGAGTCGGACCAGCCCGTGAGGGCCGCGATGGCCAGTGCGAAAAGGCCGATGGCCCAGAGTTGCTTGTTCACTGCCTGGCTCCAAAAAGGCCCTGCGGGCGAAACAGCAAGACGGCGATGAAGATGGCGAAGATGCCGATCTGCCCCAGCGATTCACCCAGGAACAGCCCCCCGAGCGACTCCACCACCCCGATCAGCAGCCCGCCCACCAGCGCGCCGGTGAAACTGCCCATGCCGCCGAGCACGACGATGGTGAAGGCCACCAGCACGAAGCCGCTGCCCACCTGCGGGTTGACGTAGTAGGCGGGCAGCAGGAAGCAGGCGGCCGCCCCCAGGCAGGCCAGGCCGATGCCGAAGCTCATGGCGTAGACATGGTCCACGTGGATGCCCATGAGCTTGGCGCCGTGCTTTTCGCGCGCCACGGCGCGGATGGCCCGGCCCAGGTCGGTGCGCCCCACGATCCACAGCAGCAGGCCCGAGACCACCAGCGCCCCGGCGAAGGACACCAGCTTGGGCAGCGCGATCATGGCCGGGCCGATGGCCACGGTGGTCAGGGTGTAGCCCGTCTCGATGGTGCGCGTGTCGGACTTGAAGAACAGCAGCGCCAGGTTCTCCATGACGATGGAGATGCCCAGCGTGACCAGCAGGATGTTCTCGTCCTTGCCATGGCTGGCGCGGTTGATGACCACGCGCTGCAACACGTAGCCCAGGGCGAACATGCCGGGCACGAGGATGGGCAGCGCCAGGTAGGGATCGATCCCCCAGTGCTGCTTGAGCAGGTAGACGGCGTACAGCGCCAGCATCAGCGACGCGCCATGCGCGAAGTTGATGATGTGCAGCACACCATAGATCAACGTGAGGCCCAGCGCGATCAGCGCGTAGACCGCGCCGGTCGTCAGGCCGTTGAGGACCGAGGGAAAGAGGATGCTGAGCTCGAACATGGGTGGTGTGTGCGGCAATCAGGCAAAGGCGTGGCCTGGCACCAGAGGGCTGGCGCCGTGCAGACCTGTGCATGGCCGTAAAAGTGGGAGTTGTCAGCCTCTCAGGCCTTCAGCGGAAAGAGCGGGTCCGCTTCGCGGTAGTCGCGCGGGATGATGACCTTGATGTCCTTGTTCAGCACCTGGGTCATGAGCGGCTGGGCGCCCTGGTTCTGCCCGGCCACGAACTTCGTGGCGCCATACGGCATGATGTGGTCAGAGAAGGTGCTTTTTTCCAGCGCATCGATGATGGCGGCGCGGTCCACCGATTTGGCGCGCTCCAGCGCATCGGCCAGCAGCCACATGGACGTGTAGGTCATGAACAGCTCGTAGCTGAAGAACAGGCCCTTGGCCTCCACACGCTTCTTGAGGTCCTGCGCGCGCTTGTCCTTGGGGTTGAACCAGTGGTTGCAGTCGATGATGCCGTTGGCTGCATCCGGAAACTCCTTGACGAACTTGTAGCTCGACGCGGCACCGCCCAGCACCGAGTAGATGGCCTTGGGCGTGACCTTCTGCTGCTGCATGGTGCGCACCAGCAGCGCGTACTCGTTGTAGTAGTTGGCGGGGATGACGATGTCGGGGTTGATCGCCTTCATGCGCAGCACGATGTTGTTGAAGTCGCGCGTGGGGTTGGCGTGCTTGACGACCTCCTTGACCTCGTAGCCGTAGCCCGGCAGTTCGCGGGCCAGCAACTGGGCTGTGCCCGAGCCGAACAGCGACTCCTCGTGGATGATCATCACCGTCTTGGCGGGCTTGCCGGCCGCCGTGTTGAGCACGTGCAGGTTGGCCACCGCGGTTTCGGCGCATTTCTTGTAGCCCGGGCCAAAGCGGAAGGTGTTCTTCAGCCCGCGCTCCACGATCTGGTCGGCCACGCCCACATCCACGATGTGCGGCAGGTTGTACTTGGCGGCGGCCTGCGTGGTCGCCAGGCAGATGGCCGAGGCAAATGCCCCCACCACGGCGGATACGCCGGCCTCGTTCATCTTCTCCACCTCGGCAGCGCCAGCCTGGGGCTGCGACTGCGCGTCGCCCAGCAGAGCCTCGAGCTTCGCGCCCCCCAGCGACTTGATGCCCCCGGCCTTGTTGATGTCCTCGATGGCCATCGTCGCGCCTTCGCGGCACTGCTGGCCCGAGTAGGCCAGCGCCCCCGTCACGGGGTGCAGCACCCCCACCTTGACCGTCTTGGCCTGCGCGCCGCCCACCAGGGGGAAGGCCAGGGCCGATGCGGCGACGGCCGACTGGGATAGGAAATGGCGGCGGTTGCTCATGGGCGTACTCCTTGGGGGATGGTCGAGGCGGTTGTTGTATTCGTTCAGTGGAACTGGGCCGACAGCTCTTTGCTGACCCAGACCTTGGCGTCGATGCTGCCAACGCGAGACAGCTGCATCTCGTATTCGTAGCGGTCCGGCCGGTACAGGCCGTGAAGCCATTGCACCGGGCGCTCCTGGTCGTCAAGGATCAGGCGCCGCACGGCCAGCAGGGCCGAGCCCACCGAGACATCGAGGTGGCGGGCCACCACGGCATCGGCCAGCTTGGCGGAAATGGTCTGGTGGGCGCGGCCCACCTTCACGCCCGACTCCTCCAGCAGCACCAGGATGGGCTTGCGCGCGAGCTCGCGGCGCCCGAACTGGCGGCCAATGTCGGCCGGCACGTAGGTGGTGATGTGCGACAGCGGACCCTCGCGCGTGCTGCGCACCCGCACCGCCTTCTGCACCGAGTCGCCCACCCCGATCTGCAGCGCCCCCGCCACGGCTCGCGAGGCGGTCACCGTCTCCACGTCGAGCACCTTCACCGAGGTGCGCAGGCCCATGCTCACCAGGTTCTCGAGCAGGCCCGTGAGCTGGGCACGGTTGCTGTGCGGGTTGCCGTCCGGGCCGCCCGGCGCAGTGTCGGGCGCTACCACGGGGCGGGTGCCGCGGCCGGGTTCGCGCGAGATGAGGCCCTCGCCCTGCAGCAACTCCAGCGCCCGGCGCACCGTGACGCGGGCCACCGAAAACTGCTGCATCAGCGCCAGCTCGCCCGGCAGGCCGGCGGCGAAGCGCCCTTCCTGCAGTTGCTCGCGCAGCACCAGGTAGATCTGGTGGTACTTGGGCAATGGGAGATTGGGCGACATGGATTCATGGTCGAATATCTCTAATGTCCTGTCAATGAGACATTTGGGCTGGTTTGGTCCTGTTTTAGGGACATTTGCACCCGAGCGCCGCACCCGTGTTGGCGCTCCCATTTGTGGAGCACCCGTGCGCACGCTTATGGGGCTTGCAAGGTGCATTGCACCGCCTTGGGGAGGATGCAACGGCGGGCATTTCGCGGCGAGAAGCGGGCACGCGCGTCACGCCTCGGGGTTTACCCGTGCGCCGGTGCGGGAGTGGCTTTTTTGGCGGCGGAGACTCCGTTGAATTGACGCCGACAGATGCGCTTGCTATATTACTAACCAGTCAGTCATTAACTAGAAAGCCCCTTGAGCACTGCCCCCACCACCCCTTCTGCCGGTACCAAGCGTGAGCGCCGCAAGGAAGCGCGCCCCGGCGAACTGCTGGAGGCCGCGCTCGACCTTTTTGTCGAAAAAGGCTTTGCCGCCACGCGGGTGGATGATGTGGCGGCACGCGCGGGGGTGTCCAAGGGCACGCTGTTCCTCTACTTCCCGAGCAAGGAAGAGCTGTTCAAGGCCGTGGTGCGCCAGAACATCGTGGGCCGCTTCGAGGAATGGAGCCACGAGCTCGAAGCCTTCGAGGGCACGACCGGCGAACTGCTGCGCCACTGCTACCAGGTCTGGTGGGAGCGCATCGGCGCCACCAAGGCCTCGGGCATCACCAAGCTGATGTTCAGCGAATCCCAGAACTTCCCCGAGATCACGCTCTTCTACCAGCAGGAAGTGATCCAGCCCGGGCAGGACCTGGTGCGCCGCATCCTGCGCCGTGGCATGGACCGGGGCGAATTCCGCTGTGTGAACCTCGACTACGCGGTGCATGTGGTGATGGCACCGATGATCTTCCTGATGCTGTGGAAGCACTCCATGGGCGCCTGCATGCCCGATGCGCTGGAGCTCGGGCCCGAAAAGTTCATCGATGCCCAGGTGGACAACGTGCTGTACGGCCTGTGTGCCCGCCCGGAAACAGGGCCTTTCGCCCCCGCCCTCTCCTCCCCTCCCCCCTCTTCTTCTGCGGTCTGAACCATGAAACGCTGGATTCCCTGGTTGGCCGCGGCCGCCGTTGTCGTGCTGGTGGGCGGTGGTGGATGGCGCGCCATGGCCGCACGCCAGGCGCAGCAGAAAGCCCTGGCACAAGCGGCCACCCAGCGCGCCGAGACGCCCCTGCAACTGGCCGCCAGTGAACTGGTGGGCGTGGTGCGCAAGAGCCTCGTACTGGGCGTGCCGGTGTCCGGCTCGCTGCGCGCCACCGAATCGGCCATGGTCAAGGCGCGGGTGGCCGGTGAACTGCAGGGCCTCACGGTGCGCGAAGGCGACAGCGTGCGCGCCGGCCAGGTGCTGGCCCGCATCGAGGCCACCGAATCCCAGGCCCGCCTGCGCCAGGCGCAGCAGCAGGCCGACGCCGCGAAGGCCCAGGTGGACATCAACCAGCGCACGGTCACCAACAACCAGGCACTGGTGAACCAGGGGTTCATCTCGGCCACGGCCCTCGTCACCTCGCAGGCCAGCCTGGAATCGGCCCAATCCACCTACCGTGCGGCGCTTGCCGCCGCCGATGTGGCCAAAAAGTCGCTGGACGACACGGTGCTGCGCAGCCCCATCAGCGGCCAGGTGTCGCAGCGCCTGGCCCAGCCCGGCGAACGCATGCCCATCGATGGCCGCGTGCTGGAAGTGGTCGACCTTTCGCGCCTGGAGCTCGAAGCCCTGCTGAGCCCGGCCGACTCGCTGGCCGTGCGCGTGGGCCAGAAGGCCCAGCTGCAGATCGAAGGCAGCACCGAGCCCGTGGTAGCCACGGTGGCCCGCATCAACCCCAGCGCCCAGGCCGGCAACCGCACGGTGCCGGTGTACCTGGCCATCGCGCAGAACCGCGGCGCGCCCGCGCTGCGCCAGGGCCTGTTCGTTCAGGGCCTGCTCGATACCGGCCGCGCCGACGTGCTGGCCGTGCCGCTGGACGCAGTGCGCACCGACAAGCCCGCGCCCTACATCCAGACCGTGCGGGACGGCAAGGTGGTCTACCTGCCGGTCAAGACCGGCGCACGCGCCGTGGTCGATGGCCAGACCCTGGTCGCCATCGAAGGCGCGCCCGAAGGCACGGTGGCGGTCTCCGGCCGCATGGGCCAGTTGCGCGAAGGCACGGCCGTCACCACGGCGGCAGCGCCCGCGGCAGCAGCTTCCGCTACGGCCCCTGCATCGCGCCCAGCGCCCTGACCCGCCATGTGGTTCACCAAGGTCAGTCTGAAGAACCCGGTGTTCGCCACCATGGTGATGCTCGCCATCGTGGTGCTGGGCCTGTTTTCGTACCAGCGCCTGAAGGTCGACCAGTTCCCCAACATCGACTTTCCAGTGGTGGTGGTCACGGTGGACTACCCCGGCGCCTCGCCCGAGATCGTCGAGAGCGAGGTCACCAAGAAGATCGAGGAAGGCGTCAACTCCATCGCCGGCATCAACGCCCTGACCTCGCGCAGCTACGAGGGCACGGCCGTCGTCATCATCGAGTTCCAGCTGCACATCGATGGCCGCAAGGCCGCCGAGGACGTGCGCGAGAAGGTGGCCACCGTGCGCCCCCTGCTGCGCACCGAGGTCAAGGAGCCGCGCGTGCTGCGCTTCGACCCCGCCAGCCGCGCCGTGTGGTCGCTGGCCGTGCTGCCCGATACCAAGGACGGCAAGGATGGCAAGGACGGTGCACCTGCGCGCAGCGCGGTGGAGCTGACCACCTGGGCCGAGCAGATCCTGAAAAAGCGGCTGGAGAACGTGCGCGGCGTGGGCGCCGTGAACCTGGTGGGCGCCACCAAGCGCGAGATCAACATCTACCTGAACCCCCAGGCGCTCGAGGCCTTCGGCGTCACGCCCGACCAGGTGGCCAGTGCCGTGCGCAACGAGAACCAGGACCTGCCCGTGGGCGCCATCCGCTCGCTGGCACAGGAGCGTGTGGTGCAGATCGACGCGCGCATGAAGCGCCCCGAGGACTTCGGCCGCATCATCGTGGCGCGCAAGAACGGCGCCCCGGTACGCCTGGACCAGGTGGCCCGCGTCAACGACGGCGCGCAGGAGGTCGAGAGCCTGGCGCTGTACAACGGCCAGCGCACGCTGCTCTTGTCGGTGCAGAAGTCGCAGGGCGAGAACACCATCGAGGTGGTGGACGGCCTGAACGCCGCCGTGGTCGAGCTGCGCAACCAGTTGCCTCCCGGCGTGCGGCTGGAGACCATCGGCGACAGCGCGCGCCCCATCCGCGTGGCAGTGAACAACGTACGCCAGACGCTGATCGAGGGCGCCATCCTCACGGTGCTGATCGTCTTTCTGTTCCTGAACTCCTGGCGCTCCACGGTGATCACCGGGCTCACACTGCCGATCGCGCTGATCGGCACCTTTCTGTTCATGAACATGTTCGGCTTCACCATCAACATGATCACGCTGATGGCGCTGAGCCTGTGCGTGGGCCTGTTGATCGACGATGCCATCGTGGTGCGCGAGAACATCGTGCGCCACGTGCAGATGGGCAAGTCCGCCTACAACGCGGCCATGGACGGAACGCAGGAGATTGGCCTGGCGGTGCTGGCCACCACCCTGTCCATCGTTGCGGTGTTCATGCCCATCGGCTTCATGGGCGGCATCATCGGCAAGTTCTTCCACGAGTTCGGCATCACCATCGTGGCCGCCGTGATGATCTCGATGTTCGTGAGCTTCACGCTCGACCCCATGCTGTCGAGCATCTGGCACGACCCGAGCATCCACAGCCATGGCCAGAAGACGGGCCCCGTCACCTTCTACGACAAGACCATCGGCCGCGTCACGGGCTGGTTCGACCGCGCCACCGACGCCCTGGCCGAGGGCTACCAGCACATCCTGCGCTGGTCGCTGGTGCACAAGCTGACCACCATGGCGATCGCACTGGCGATCTTCGTGCTGAGCATCTTCATGGTGCCGCTCCTGGGCACCGAGTTCGTGCCCAAGGCGGATTTCTCCGAGACCTCGATCAATTTCTACACCCCCGTGGGTTCGTCGCTGGAGGCCACCGAGGCCAAGGCCGCCCAGGTGGAGGCCATCCTGCACGAGATGCCCGAGGTGCGCTACACGCTGTCCACCATCAACACCGGCAACGCCCAGGGCAAGATCTACGCCAACATCTACGTGCGCCTGGTGGACCGCAAGGACCGCAGCCGCAGCGTGGACGCCATGTCCGACGTGCTGCGCGAGCGCCTGAAGACCGTGCCCGGCATCACCGTCACGCACGTAGGCCTGCTCGACGCGGTGGGCGGGCAAAAGCAGGTGGAGTTCTCGCTGCAGGGCCCCGATCTGCAGGAACTGGAGCGCCTGACGGCCACCGTGACCGGCAAGATCCGCGGCATCCCCGGCCTGGTGGACCTTGACACCAGTGCCAAGCCCAACAAGCCGGTGATCGCCCTCGACATCAAGCGCGACGCGGCCTCGGACCTGGGCCTGTCGGTGGCGCAGATGGCGGCATCGCTGCGCACCCTGGTGGCCGGCACCACGGTGGGCAACTGGCGCGCGCCCGACGACCAGACCTACGACGTGAACGTGCGCCTGGCGCCCGAGGCCCGCACCGCCCCGCAGGACCTGGAGCGCCTGCCCTTTGCCATGAGCGCCGCCGATGGCACGACGCGCATCGTGCGCCTGAACCAGGTGGCGAGCGTGACCGAATCGACCGGCGCCAACCAGATCAACCGCCGCGACCTGACGCGCGAGGTGGCCATCAATGCCAACGTGTCGCAGCGCTCGGCCGGCGAGGTGTCGGCGGACATCAAGACGGCACTGGAAAGCGTGAACTTCCCGCCCGGCTACCGCTACCAGTTCGGCGGCTCCACCAAGAACATGGCCGAATCCTTCGGCTACGCCATCTCGGCGCTGGTGCTGGCCATCGTCTTCATCTACATGATCCTGGCCAGCCAGTTCCGGAGCTTTCTGCAGCCGCTGGCGCTCATGACCTCGCTGCCACTCACGCTGATCGGCGTGGTGCTGGCGCTGATGATGTTCCGCTCCACGCTGTCCATGTTCTCCATCATCGGCGTGGTGATGCTAATGGGCCTGGTGACCAAGAACGCCATCCTGCTGGTGGACTTCGCCATCCGCGCCCGCGAGGAGCACACCGACGATGCCGGCGCCACCGTGCCCGGCCTGCCCCGGGCCGAGGCCCTGCTGCTGGCCGCCCGCGTGCGCCTGCGCCCCATCCTCATGACCACGCTGGCCATGATCTTCGGCATGGTGCCGCTGGCCTTCGCCTTGTCCGAGGGTTCCGAGCAGCGCGCCCCCATGGGCCAGGCCGTGATCGGAGGGGTCATCACCTCCTCGCTGCTGACCCTGGTGGTGGTGCCAGTGGTGTATTGCTACATGGACGATCTGGCGCGCTGGGCCCTGGCGCGCATGGGTCGCGGCCAGAAGGCGCCCGAGGCCCGTAAAATCGAGGGTTTGTCCTGACACCCGCCCCACGGAGAACTCCCATGAACATGCCACTGAACACGTCTGCCAACATCAGCGACCCCGTCGCCCAGGCCCGCTACAACATGATCGAGCAGCAGATCCGCCCCTGGAATGTGCTTGACTTCGACATCCTGGAGCTGCTGGCCGTGGTGCGCCGCGAGGAATTCGTGCCGCCGGCCTACCGCAGCCTGGCCTTCATGGACATCGAAGTGCCCCTGCTGGGCAGCGACGCCGAAGAGGCCGTGCGCCTGGGCCACAGCATGCTGCAACCCCGCGTGGAAGCCCGCATCCTGCAGGACCTGGCGATCAAGCCCACCGACCGCGTGCTCGAAATCGGTTCCGGCTCGGGCTACATGGCCGCCCTGCTGGCCGCCCGTGCCCAGCAGGTGGTCTCGCTCGAAATCGTGCCTGAACTGGCCGAAATGGCCCGCGAAAACCTGCTGAGCGCCGGTGTGCAGAACGCCGAAGTGCGACTGGCCGATGGCGCCAACGGCACGACCGATGGCCCGTTTGATGTGATCGTGCTCAGCGGCTCCGTGGCCGAAGTGCCTTCGGACCTGCTGTCTCAGCTGCGCGACGGCGGCCGCCTGGGCGCCATCGTGGGCAGCGACCCCGTGATGCGCTTCACCCTCACCCGCCGCACCGGCGACCGTTTCGAGACCACCTCGCCCTGGGACACCATCGCGCCGCGCCTGGTGGGCTTCCGCGAGCCCTCCGGCTTCACCTTCTGACCTGCCTTTTCTGGAGTTTTTTGCATGATCGAGCACATCCGCCCCGCCCAACTCGCCGCCTGGTTCGCCACCGCCCCCGATGGCAGCCGGCCCGTGGTGCTGGATGTGCGCGAGCCCTGGGAATTGCAGACGGCCAGCGTGCGCGCTGACGGCTTCGAGCTGGTGGCCATCCCCATGGGGCAACTCACGGGCCGCCTGGCCGAGCTCGACGCCGCCCGCGATGCGGGCACGCCCATCGCCTGCCTGTGCCACCACGGCGCACGCAGCCTGCGCGTGGCGGCGTTCCTGGAGCAACAGGGTTTCGAGCACCTGGCCAACATCAGTGGCGGCATCGACGCGTGGTCGCACGAGAACGACCCGGCCGTTCCCCGCTATTGAAGGCCCCTGCTTTCGCACCTCTTCGACATGCAGATTTTCCTGAAAGGCTTCCATGACACCGTTTCGGCTACTTCCCCTGTCACTGGCGCTGGGCGCTGCCTTGTGCGCACCCGCACAGGCCCAGAGCCTGACGGAGCTGCTGGAGTCCGCACGCACCTATGACACGGCCTGGCAGTCGGCCCGGCTGCAACTGGACGCTTCCGCCCGCCGCGCCGACCAGGCCCGCGCCGGCCTGCTGCCCAGCGCCGGCCTGTCGGCGGGTGTATCGCGCGCCAATACCGATGTGAGCCGCCCGCCCATCGAGCGCACCGCCACCACCCAGACCCTGGGCGTGAATGCCTCGCATCCCCTGTACCGCCCGGCCAACCGCATCAACCTGGAACAGGCCCAGCGCGGGGTGGACGTGGCCCAGGCCCAGCTCGACGCCGCCAGCCAGGACTTGCTGGTGCGCGTGAGCCAGGCGTACTTCGACGTGCTGGCCGCGCAGGACACGCTGACCTTCGTGCAGGCGCAAAAGGCCGCCGTGTCGGAGCAACTGGCTTCGGCCAAGCGCAACTTCGAGGTCGGCACCTCCACCGTGACCGACTCGCGCGAAGCCCAGGCCCGCTATGACCTGGTGATTGCCCAGGAAATCGCGGCCGAGAACGACCTGCGCGTGAAGAAACTCGCGCTCGACCAGTTGGTGGGCATCACGGGCACCCAGCCCAAGCCCCTCGCTCTGCCCTTGCAACTGCCCCTCGTGCAGCCCGACAACGTGATCACCTGGGTGGACACCGCCCGTGAGCTGCAGCCCGGCGTGCGCCAGGCCGCGATTGCGCTGGACATCGCACGCCTGGAAACCAAGAAGGCCGAAACCGGCCACTTGCCCACGGTGGACCTGCAGGCCGGCTACAACATCCAGCGCAACCCCACCGGCACCATCACCGCACCCGGCATCAACAGCCGCACCAACAACGCCAGCCTGGGCGTGGCTTTCAACCTGCCGCTGTTTGCCGGCTTCTCGGTGCAGAACCGCGTCAAGGAAACCCTGGCCCTCGAAGAGAAGGCCAGCGCCGACCTGGAGACCACGCGCCGCAGCGTGGCCCAGGCCACGCGTGCCGCCTTCTTCGGCGTGCAGTCGGGCCAGGGCCAGGTGCAGGCCCTGCAGGCCGCAGAAGCCTCGAGCCAGAGCGCGCTGGATGCCAACAAGCTGGGCTACCAGGTGGGTGTGCGCATCAACATCGACGTGCTCAATGCCCAGAGCCAGCTGTTCCAGACCAAGCGCGACCTGGCCCAGGCGCGCTACAACGTGCTGCTGGGCACCCTCAAGCTGCGCCAGGCCGCCGGCACGCTCACGCTGGAAGACGTGCAGGCCATCAACGCCCTGCTCACGCCCTGACAAAGCGCTCAGAGGCTGGGAGTTTCTTGGCCGTGTCCGAATGGCGCGTCAAAACGCCCTGGATCCAGGCGCAAAGCACAGCCATGGTGCGGGCTATGGCGAGCATTTGCTTTCGACGAGCCGGGGTGTTTTGGCGTGCAAGGCGGGCAGGGATACAAGATTCTCAGCCTCTCAGAGCTTGCGAAAGCGCGGGCCCTCTCCCATTCGGGAGAGGGCCTTTTTCGTGGCCTTGATGGACTGCCCGCGACGCGCCGCGAGCCAGCCCACGCCGAACCAGGCCTTGGGGTCTTTGGCGGCCATGTCGCGGTATATCGTGCTGGCCACATGCTCGTCATTCAGGCGGCCCAATGCAGACAGGGCCGGCTGCAGGCTGGCCAGGAAATGCTCTGCCCCGCCCTCGAGCGCCGGCGCCACGAACTCGGCCAGGAAACGCAGGCGCTTGAGGCGCTTGCGCACCCGGTGCTGCTCGTCGAATGACAGCGCCTCGAAGCGGCGCGCATCCTTGTGGACCTGGGCGTACAGCGCCTGCAGGCGCCTGTCCAGGTACCTGCGCACCTTGGTGGCACCCAGCGCCCCATCGCCCTCGGTCGCTGGGGCCTGGGCCGTGAAGCCCATCAGGCCGATCAGCACCGCCTGGAAGTCCGGCGCACCGACGATGCCCAGGGGCGATGCAGTGGCACCCGGGGGCTGGGCCGCAGATTTGGGCGCCCCCGCCTCGCGCAGCTCGGCGCCGATGGTGTCCAGGGCCTGCTCCCGGTCGCGCAGCTGGCCCAGGCGGCGGAACACGTCGACCAGCGGTGGTTCCCAGGCCGGATCGAAATGGCCCGGCGCCAGCGCATCGAGTTCGCGCAGCGCCGTGCGCAAGCGGCGGATGCCGATGCGCAGCTGGTGCACATGGGTCTCATCGCCCGAGCCCTCCACGATCTCGCTGGCGTTGGACAGGATCTGCGCCAGGCAACTGGCCACCACGGCGCGCTGCAGTGACGGGCCCTGGAGAAACTGCTTGCGGCGGCCCCTGCGTGCCATCGGCTGCGCCTTGGCCGCGGGCCGGCCCCATTGCGCGGCCAGGAGCCGCTCGCCCCGCTCGGCCTTGGACACCGTGTTCAACACCAGCCCATGCTGGGCCGCCCACTGCGCAGCCACCTCGACCAGGCCCGCCACCGGGCCCTCCTTGAGCTCCAGCTCCAGTTCGCACACGGGGGCCTGCTTTTCCTGCGCCGTGCCGCCATGGGCCACGATCCGGCCCAGATCGAACGCCAGCTCGACGACGCCGCCCCGAAAGGCCAGGTCGCGCGTGACGCGGTCGATCTCGGTGCGGTAGGTCTCCACCAGGGGGCCGTCTGCGCTGTCCAGCGCCTCGCGCAAACGCTCGCCGGCCTTGGTGCCCGCATGCAGGGCCGGGCGTGCCAGGGCCGACGGAGTGTCGACGCTGACGTTGTGCTCCTCACGGTCCAGGGGCCCGTCGCCCATGGCCTTGACGGTCTGCACCCACTGCCCGCCTTCGTTGCGCAGGCGCAGCGCGATGCCGCGCGAGGACAGTGCCTTGTCTGCCGTATCGAAGTAGCGCGCCTCCAGCCGGATCGCGCTGGACGTGCCGCGGCGGGCCGCCGCCTTCACGGCTGCCAGGCGCTTGCCCGGAATGATGAACTTGAATTCGACTTCCATGGTTTCTCTTCTCTTTGTAGGGGGCCGGGCCATTGGCCCCGGTACGAGGGTTTGGCGCAAGCCCAAGGCCCTGGCCGCAGGCGGGATGCTCGCCTGTCATCAATCTGCCATCTTCGCATCCTAAGCTCGCCGCTCCTGGTACGCCCTGCGCCCTGACATATCGCGCAACGTGTTACGGCACCGTGGACATCGCGAGAAAAAACGGCCATGAAGATACTGGAAGGTATGCCGCAGAGACGGCGGGCGATGCTGCGCTCTGTCGCGGGGGCCAGCGGCATTCTCGCCGCCCCCTGGCTGGCGGCAGCGGGCCGGGCACTGCCAGGGCCGCCACGTGCCATCGCCGAGGCCCACCGCCCCCCCCTGGCCCAGGGCGTGATGAGCGGCGACGTGATCCCCGGCCGGGCCATGGTCTGGAGCGCCACAGACCGGCCCGCCCGCATGCACGTGCAATGGGACACCACGCCCCGTTTTGCCAACGCCCGCAGCGTCATGGGCCCCATGGCCCTCAACGTGACGGACTACACCGCCCGCGTCGACCTCACCGGCCTGCCGCCCGGCCAGACCATCTTCTACCGCGTGCAGTTCCAGGATGCAGGGCAACCCCGGGTCCTGAGCGACTGGGCCGAAGGCCGCTTCCAGAGCGCCCCTGGCGATCGGCGCCATGTGCGCATCATCTGGTCGGCCGACACCGGGGGCCAGGGCTTCGGCATCAACCCCGACATGGGCGGCATGCGCATGTACGACACCATGCGCCGCGCCGAGCCCGACCTGTTCATCCACGCGGGCGACACGATCTACGCCACCACGCCGCTGCAGGCCGAAAAGGTGGTGGAGGGCGGCCAGGTGTGGCGCAACCTGGTGACGCCAGCGCGCACCCGGCCTGCGCAGACGCTGGAGGAATTCCGCGGCTGCTACCGCTACAACCTGCTGGACGAACCCCTGCGCCGCTTCAACGCCGAGGTGGCCCAGGTCTGGAACTGGAGCGACCACGAGGTGACCAACAACTGGTCACCCACCAAGGACCTGGGGCCCTGGCAGGACTACACCGAAAAGCAGGTGAGCATTCTGCAGGCCCATGGCACGCGGGCCTTCCTGGAATACGCGCCCATGCGCTGGCACGCGCAGGACGAGGCCGAGCGCATCTACCGGCGCATCCCCTACGGCCCCCTGCTCGACGTGTTCGTGACCGACATGCGCAGCTACCGGGGCGGCAACGGCAGCAACCGGCAAGGCCGCGAGAGCGCGGAGACGGCCTACTTCGGCAACGCGCAGGTGGACTGGCTGCAGCGCGAACTCAAGGCCTCACGGGCGCTCTGGAAGATCGTTTCGCTGGACATGCCGCTGGGCGCGATGGTGCGCGACGGCCGGCTGCAGGACGAACAGGGTCTGCCGGTCATGGAAAACAACGCCAATGGCGATGGCCCGCCCCTGGGCCGGGAGCTCGAGATCGCCCGCTTCCTGCGCCAACTGGCACGCGATCGCGTGCGCAATATCGTCTTCACCGCCGCCGACGTGCACTACGCCGCCGCCCATCACTACGACCCGGCGCGCGCGCAGTTCCGTGATTTCGAGCCGTTCTGGGAGTTCGTGGCCGCCCCCATCCATGCCGGCACCGCCGCACCGCTTCCCATGGACAACACCTTCGGCCCGCAGGTGGTGTTCAGCAAGGGTGCCGAGCCCGGCCAGACCCTCTCGCCCCTGGCGGGCCTGCAGTTCTTCGGCCAGCTCGACGTCGACCGCCAGAGCCGGGCGCTCACCGTGCAGCTCAAGGATGCATCCGGAGCCGCCATCTACCGGCACACGCTGCAACCCCGGCGCGCATGAATTCCCCCTTCCCCAAAAGCAATCCCGCCCCACCCCACTGAGAGACTCGCCATGGCAAAAGACTTCGATTCGATGGAAGACAGCAACCGCTCGGGCAACCCGAGCATCCACGAGGTGTCGGCGCTGCGCCGCCGCACCCTGCTCAGCGGCGGCCTGGCCTCGGCCGTCGGCGGCCTGCTGGCGCCACTGGCAGTCGTTTCGCTGCCCGGCTGCGCCAGCGGCGCAGGCAGCACCGGCATCGCCAGCGGCCCGCTGCTGGGCTTCAAGAGCGTGCCCATCGGCACGGCCGACCGCGTTGTCGTGCCCGAGGGCTATGTGGTCCAGATCATCGCCCCCTGGGGAGATCCCGTGGGCCTGTCGGGCGAGAACCCGGCCTTCAAGGAAGACGGCTCCAACACCGCTGCCGAGCAGGAAGCGCAGCTCGGCATGCACCACGACGGCATCCACTTCTATGCGCAGGAAGGCAGCCGCCAGGGCCTGCTGGTGATGAACCACGAGTACACCGACGACGGCCTGCTGCATGCCGACGGCATGAAGACCTGGACCGCCGAGAAGGTGCGCAAGGCCCAGGCCGCGCACGGCGTTTCGGTCATCGAGGTGGAGCAGAAGGCCGATGGCCAGTGGGACATCGTGCGCCCCTCGCCCTGGGCACGCCGCATCACGGCGCGCACGCCCATGGCGTTTGGCGGCCCGGCCGCCGGCCACCCCATGCTGCGCACGGCCGCCGACCCCGAGGGCATGCGCCCGCTGGGCACGATGAACAACTGCGCCAGCGGCATCACGCCCTGGGGCACCTACCTGACCTGCGAAGAGAACTTCATCAACTACTTCAAGGGCCCGGACGCGCCCAATGCCCACGACACCCGTTGGGGACTGCGCAAGGGCGAGCCGGCCGGCTACCGCTGGGCCGAGCACGACGCGCGCTTTGACACCACCAAGACCCCGAACGAGCCCAACCGCTTCGGCTGGATCGTGGAGATCGACCCGTTCAACGCCAGTTCCACGCCGGTCAAGCGCACCGCGCTGGGCCGCGCTGCGCACGAAGGCGCCACGGTGGGCGTGACCAAGGACGGCCGCGCCGTCGTCTACTCGGGCGAGGACTCGCGCTTCGAATACATCTACAAGTTCGTGAGCCGAGACAAGATCCGCAAGGGCGGCGCGCGCGAGAATGCCGAATTGCTCGACCATGGAACGCTCTACGTCGCCAAATTCAATGCGGATGGCAGCGGCCAATGGCTGGCCCTCACCCATGGCCAGGGCCCGCTGACTGCCGCCAACGGCTTTGCCGACGCGGGCGAGGTGTTGATCAAGACCCGCCAGGCCAGCGACCTGCTGGGCGCCACCAAGATGGACCGCCCCGAGTGGATCGCCATCGGCAAGGACGGCTCCGTCTACTGCACGCTGACCAACAACAGCAGCCGCGGCACGGCCGGCCAGCCCGGCGTGGACGCAGCCAACCCGCGCGCCAACAACAGCATGGGCAACATCATCCGCTGGAAGGAAGCCAGCGACTTCGATGGCGCGCGCTTCCAATGGGACCACTTTATCCTGGCGGGCGACCCGGCCAACGAACGTGCCGATGCCAAGGGCAGCGTCAAGGGCGACATGCTTGCCTGCCCCGACGGCCTGTGGGTCGACGGCCGCGGCGTGCTGTGGGTGCAGACCGACATGTCGACTTCGGCCATGGGCAAGGGCGATCTGGCGCGCATGGGCAACAACGCCATGCTGGCGGCCGATCCGCGCACGGGCGAGATCCGCCGCTTCCTGGTCGGCCCCTCGGGCTGCGAGATCACGGGTGCGACCATGACGCCCGATGGCAAGACGATGTTCATCAACATCCAGCACCCCGGCGAGAGCCCGAGCGAGCGCAGCGACCCCGGCGAGCCGCGCAAGTTCTCCAACTGGCCCGAGCATCGCGCCGCCGGTCGCCCGCGTTCGGCCACCGTGGTGATTCGCAAGGCGGACGGCGGCGTGGTGGGGGCGTGAAAAACACCCCCTGAGTCGCTTCGCGCCTTCACCCCTCTCTCATGTTGCTTCGCAATCTGGGGGGGGACGCCCCCGGTACACACCAGCGAAGCGCGGCATTCGCGGCCTGGCGGCCCTTGCATGGAAGCACTGGCCTTGGTCGCGCCGGTTTCTTGCGTCGCGCGCACTGCGATAGATAGCTGAAAAGGACACGGGGCGGAGCAGCGTCGTTGCTGCTCCGCCCCGTTCGGGACTCTGGCCTTTGAAGGACTCAACCGAGATAGGCGAGGTCCCGGACGTCCGAGCGCAGAGCGGCACGGTCCGGGTCGCGCATCGGCAGGCTGGACAGGATTTCCAGGCGGCGGCGCAACGACATCAGCATCACGTTGGCGGCCTTGAGCAGGTCCTCTTCGCCGGTGGCCCCGCCCACCAGGTCCGGGTAGGCCCACAGGGCCGTGTCCGGCTGGCCGCTCCACTTGGGGGTCAGGTTCTGGACGCTGTCGTCCATGGTGATGACGAAATCCGCCTTGGGTGCGCCCAGGCGTGCAAATTCGTTCCAGTCGTACTGCTTGTCATCGCGCAGCGTGATGCCTGCGGTCTGGATGGCCTGCAGTGCCAGCGCATCCGGCCCCGTGGCCAGCATTGCCGGGTTGCCGCAGGAGTAGCCCCTGAAGCGGCCCTTGCTCACGTGCTCCAGGCACGCCCGCGCAAGCACACTGCGCAGCGAGTTGCGCTGCGAAACGAAGATGACCACGTGAACATCTGACATTCGACCTCCGAAGTTGCACCAACTCCAGTCCTGGCTGGCCTTGGTGTGTTTTACCAAGATGCATTGCATGCATCTTCCCTGGGTTATTCACCTGAGAACGCGCCCGTCACGGGCAATCACCGTCTGGGTCACATACTGGCTGATACGGACGGCTTTATCGAAAATGACGTTGAATCCCCCCAGATCGCTGTCTTCCTTCTTTTTCAATGCGGCAAACAGGGAGGACCGGCTCACCGGCTGAGAAACCCGGGCAAGGGCATTTTCGGTGAATCGTGCAGCGATGAATCCGGCCAGGCCCTGGGGCGTGGGCTCTTCGTCAAAAAGGCGGCCCAGTGCCTCGCGGTATTCACGGGCCACCGGGGTGCCCGAGGTGACCGGCGGAACCACCTGGGTGGCAACCACCGATATCTGTCTGGGTATTTTCGACATTTGCGCAAGCACCTGCAGATTGACGTCGGCCAACGCAATAACATAGCACTTCCGGCCGGTCGGCATAGCCAGTTGCTGGATGAATTCATGCAACTGCAGCGTATCGCCCAGAAATAGAACAACGGGCACTTCGGTCTGGTATTTGTACCCGTTGGTGCTGAACGTGGATGCCGGAACATAATTCACGCTGATCTTCGTCGCCAGCGCCGCCCTCTCCACCGAACTCCTGGACTGCTGCTCGTACAAAGGTGCAGCAAAAACCGTCACTTCCCTGGGAACCCCCATGACGGCCAGGGAGCGCACGGCAAACTCTATTTGCTGGCGATGCCCAGCGAATATATCGAACAAACCCTCCGGGTTGCCTTTTTCGGCAGGATTGTGCATCCAGGGCGCAATAATCGGAAGCGATCTGGAAATTCCTGCCGATTTCTGCAGCGCGCACAGTTGCTCGGACAAGCCATTCCCCACCGACCCGGAAATGGCGATACACCGCCCATTGGAAATGATGGCATTCCATGCATCCTTCACGGAATCAGGGGTGCCATCCACCTCCATCACGAGGTGCTGTATTTTTCTGCCCCGAATACCGCCCCTGGCATTCAGGTTCTGCCACGCCACCTTGGAGCCGGCCATGAAATCGCGGCTGACATCCTGCTGCCCTGCCGACATATCCACCACCTGGGCGATGGCCATGGGTTCTGCGTCCACTGCATGGGAAAATGGACCAAATCCCATCAACGATGCCGCCATGCCGGTGGCACAGTATTTCACCAGGCTTCTCCGATTCGAATTGATCTGCATGGAGACTCCATCCCGATGGGAAAATACCAGACGCCGTTTCCCTCTCAGGCGCGAGAAAGATGTTTCATTGTGTAATTTGTTTGTTGCAAAATAATGACCTGGGACTTACCCTGCAAAAGTCATTCAAGTCACAAATATTTAATGAAGCGGTTCCAGGCCTGCCGCAGGGGCAGCCATGCCCTGCAAGGCAGTGGGCGGCGCAGGCGACCATGCAAGGCACCCCGGCGCTGTGCGTCGGCACCCTGCCATTCCCTTTTCTGCTACTGCGGCCGCACCAGTTCGCGGATGGACTGGTAGTCGGCGTCCGAGGTCGGCACGAATCGCCGGCCACCCAGTTCCTGGAACATGGGCTGCAATCCGGGTGCCGCGCTGAAAAAGACACTGCGCACCTTCTCCACGACAGTGGGACACAGGGTGCTGCGGTAGACGAACGGGTCGTTCGGTATGGGGGGCGACTGCCACAGCAGCGCAAACTCCTTGGCAGAACCGGGCTTTTGCTGGCCATACTCATCCATCCGCCGGCTGGAGACGAAGGCCGCATTCACCAGGCCCTTGTGCACCGCCTCCACCGCGCGCAGGTGCGAGCCCGCGTAGGTGACCCGGCTGAAGTACTTCTCCATGGGCTGGCCCGTCAGTTTCATCACCGCCTGCATGGGCAGCAAGGCGCCCGAGGTGCTCACGGGGTCCGTCAGGCTGAGGGTCTTGTCCCTGAGGTCCTTGATCGACTTGAACCCGCTGTCCGCCCGCACCACCAGAACGGCCCGATAGGTGCCCGGGGCCGCAGCGTCGGCCTGCAGTCCGCGCGAGAGCGTGGCAAAGGCGGTCACCGGGGAGCCGCGCTCCATGAGCAGGGCATAGGACGCAGGGCCAAGTTCGGCCAGGTCGACATTGCCGGAGTGCAGGCCTTCAACCACGGCCCCATAGGAGTTGCTGCGCGCGACCTCCACCCGCTTTTGCAGCACGCGCTCCAGCTCCTTCATCAGGGGGCGCATGGTCTGCTGCTGCTGCGCACCGTCGGACTTGGGGATCGACGCGAAACGCAACACGGCGGGATCATCGCAAGCCTGCGCCCTGGTGGAGACGGCGCCACAGGTGGCCAGGCAGAGCACTGCCAGCTTCGGAAGGATGGGGGTCATGGTTCGGGCACGATGGTCGGTTGGTTCATCAGGCGCAGTGCTTCGTCGGCCGGCACCGGGCGGCTCAGGTAGTAGCCTTGCACCTCGTCGCAACCCGCTGTCTTGAGCTGGACGAGCTGGTCGAGCAGTTCGACGCCTTCGGCGATGACCCGCATGCCCAGGCTGTGCGCCAGCGTGATGATGGAGGTCACGATCACGCCGACCTCCTTGCTGGTGCGGATGTCGTTGATGAAGGAGCGGTCGATCTTCAGGCTGCTGATGGGCAGGTGGCGGACCTGGCTCAGGTTGGAAAAGCCGCTGCCGAAGTCGTCGAGCCCGACCGCAACGCCCATGTGCTGCAGCTCTTCGAGCACCTGGATGGCCATGTCCAGCGGCTCGACCAGCGAACTTTCGGTGATTTCGATCTCGATATCGCCCGCTCCCAGCCCGTGTGCGAAGAGCAGTTCGGCCATGCGCCGGGGAAGCCCGGCGTCGCGCAACTGGCGCGCAGACAGGTTGAACGCGAGCGGGACCACCTGCACGCCCTGCGCCTGCCACAGGGCCTGCTGGGCGCTGCAGGCCTGCATGACCCAGTTGCCCAGCGGCAGGATCAGGCCCGATTCCTCGGCCATGGGGATGAAATCCCCGGGAAAGATGAGCCCCAGTTCGGGATGAGCCCAGCGCACCAATGCCTCGAATCCGACGATGCGGTAGTCCGACAGCCGCACCTTGGGCTGAAAGTGCAGCACCAACTGGCCCTGCTCGATGGCCTGCGGCAGCTCCTCCTGCAGCCGGAAAGCCCGGTCGGTCTGAGGCCTGAGTGCCGCGTCGTAGTACGAGAAGCAGCCGCGCCCCAGGCGCTTGGCCGCGTACATGGCAGAGTCGGCATTGCGGCACAGGCTGCTCACGTCGTGCCCGTCGCGCGGGAAGAAGGCGATGCCCATGCTCGGGCTGGTCTGCACTTCATGGCCCTGCAGCGCCGGGTAGGGCTGGCTCAGCTGGTGCAGCAGCTTGGTGGCAATGGCATCCACGGATTCGGCCGAGTCCAGCTCGGTCAGCAGAACGGCGAACTCATCGCCGCCCATGCGGCCCACGATGTCGGCACTGCGCAGGCCGCCCTTGAGCCGCTCCGCCACGGCCTGCAGCAACCGGTCGCCGACATGGTGTCCCAAGGTATCGTTGATGGACTTGAAACGGTCCAGATCCATGTAGACCAGGGCGTAGTGCTTACGGCTCCTGCGCGCCACCTCCAGATGGCTGGCCGCGAGTTCGTTGAACAGGCGCCGGTTGTGCAGGCCCGTGAGGTGGTCGAACGATGCGAGCGCCACCGCCCGCGCCTTCTCCTCCTCGAGCTGCGCGATCAACGAGCGCTTTTCGCCGTCTGCGCTCACCAACGCCAGAAACAGCGATTGCTGGCGCCGAAAGCCACGGGCGAGCCCCCAGGTCGCCATGGCCAGCACCCCGGCCAGCACGGCGATGCTGGCCCAGACGCGGATGCTGCTGCGCACATGGCTCGCCCGGATCTCCGACAGCTCTTTGCTCACCACCACGATGAACGGGGCACGCTCCACCTGACGGGCACTGGCGATATGGCCGCCAGGACCGTGCGTCTCGCGTGCGAAGCTGGTCCCGTCGGCCACCGCCGCCAGCGCGGCGAACTCCTCGAACCTGCGCCGCTGGCGCTGGTGGGTAAGGCCCTCGGCACGGGCTTCGGCGAGCTCCGTGCCATCCTGCCCCAGGATGCGGATGACGCCGCTGCGCCCGATGTCGATGTTGCGGTACAGGCCGAGGAAGTACCCCATGTCCAGGGTGATCAACAAAAACCCCTTGCTGACCCCGTACTCATCGGCAATGGGAAACAGGACCGGGACCGCCCACAGGTTCTCCTGCGCCCGTACCGAGACCAGAACCGTCACTGCGCGTACCCCCAGGCGCTCGCTGCCCAGCACAATGGATTCCAGTTCCTCGCGCGTGGGCGCATCCGCGCCCGCGGGCGAAGAGCTGTACACGCGCCGCAGCGAGGTGTCGTACAGCGAGAAATTCAGGAAGATCTGGTCGATGGCCAGCATGCTCACCAGGCGCTGCTCGGCCTCCATGCGGTCCCCGCTGAGCCAGGATTCTGCAGCCACGGCCACCGTGCGGCCCCGGTCCATCACCTGGGTCAGGTTTTCCGAGACGATGGTGGCCAGGCTTTGCTGCTGCGCCTGCGCATTGCCGTCCAGCAGTTGCTCCTCTGCCCGCAGCCTCTGCCATGTCAAAAGGCAGATGAGCAACACGGCGCATACTGCCAGCGCAATGCTGGCCCAACGTATGCGAAGCCAGCCGTCCTGCCTGGACGATGCGTGCCGCACCACTTTGCCGGAAGAAGAAAAGTTGCGCACGCAGCGTCGGACTCACTCGGAAAATCCCATTTTCGCAGCGCAAATGCAAGAATTTGTGACAGATCGGTGTCACAAATGGTTATTGCATGTCACCAGGCAGCGGCGCCGCGCTCAGAAGCTCGAGCGCAGCACCACGGTGACCAAGCCTCCCGGCAGCGCGCGAAAGCTTGCCGAAGTGGTCGTAATCGGTGGTGATGGCGACGTTGCGCGAGATCGCATACTCTGCCCCCGCCCCCGCCCCCGCCCCCGCCCCCAGCACCAGGCCACGCTCGCGACCGATGGGGTTGGCCGAGGCCGACAGCACATTCGTGCCCGCCACCCGGCCCTTCGAGAAGCCAAGGGATGCCAAAGCAAGGAGCGCAAAGAGTGAGAATTCATGGAATGCCTGTTGGAGGCTGCTGCAGCCCCTTGCTGCGGCACAACCAGCACGATAGAAATCCAGGCTTGGCGCCAGGTGCAGCCTTGCTGAAGGAAGGCTGAACGCCCCGCTGCGGGGTGCGGGCTCAGGAACGAACGGTGTAGCGCTTGAGAAAGCGCCGCTCGTCGGGCGCATACCCTTGCGCCGCATAGAAGGCGTGCGCTGCAGTCCGGTGCTCGCCGCTGGTCACTTCGGCGCGCACACAGCCCTGCCCGGTGAAGAACCGGTCGGCGGCGGCTACCAGCGCCTCGCCTACCCCGTTGCCGCGGTGCCCGGCATCGACCACCAGCGACGTGATGCGGCCGATCCGGCCTTCGGCGTGGAACAGTTCGAGCACGTGCAGGCTGATCACGCCGGCCACTGTGCCATCCACCTCGGCCAGCAGCACGCTGTCACAGGCATTCGCCGCCAGGATCGCAAGCTTGCGGACGACCAAGGCTTCGCTGGCCTCGTAGCCCAATTGCCCCATCAAGCCGGCGATGGCCAGAGCGTCAGCCGCCACTGCCGTGCGGATGGACGGCGGCTGCGCCTCAGGCACGGGCTTCTTCTTCGTGCCGCCCCACCGTGCGCTGGCGCACCAATTGCAGCAGCTCCTTCACCGTGGCACGGGCCGCGCCCCGGTGCTGGCGGGCAAAGCGGCTTGCGCGCTCGCTGGCAGCCGTTTGCTGCGCGGGGTCACGCACCAATTGCATGGCCTGCGCAACGCCGGCCTTGAGGTCGGGCACGCGCTGCGCCGCACCGGCGGCGCAGGCCAGTTCGGCCGCCTCCGCGAAATTGAAGGTGTGCGGCCCCAGCACCACGGGGCAGCCGCAGGCGGCGGCCTCGATCAGGTTCTGCCCGCCCAGCGGGGCAAAGCTGCCGCCCAGCAACGCCACGTCGGCCATGCCGTAGTACAGGGCCATTTCGCCCAGCGAGTCGCCCAGCCACACGTCGGCCGGTTCGGGCTGCAGGCTCCAGGTGCTGCGCCGCGATACCGTGAGGCCGGCGCCCTGGAGCAGTTGCTGGACCTCGTCGAAACGCTGCGGATGCCGCGGCACGACCAGCCATTGCACGGGCTGGGCCGCATCCGCGCGCGATGTGCTCCAGGCACGGATCGCGTCCAGCCACAGTGTCTCTTCGCCTTCGCGGCTGCTGGCCAGCATGGCCACGGGGCGCATGGCCTGCACACGCCAGGCACGCCCCAGCTCGAGCTGCGCCGCATCGGGCACCACATCGAACTTGAGATTGCCGAACACCCCCTGCACCTGCGCGCCAATGGCGTGCAGGCGCTCGGCGTCGTCCTCGGTCTGGGCATACACCGCCGTCAGCGCCGCATAGGCGGGGCGTGCCAGGGGAGACACGCGCCGGGCCTTGCGCAGTGAGTGTTCGTTGAAGCGGGCATTGGCCAGCACCAGCGGCACGCCGCGCTGCCGGCAGGCGGCCACCAGGTTGGGCCAGACCTCGGTTTCCATCAGGATGCCGATGGCCGGGCGGAACTGGCGCAGAAAGCGCAGCACGGCCCCCTGGGTGTCCCAGGGCTGCCATACCTGCACATCGCCCGCCTGCAGCAGCTTTTCACCTTCGGCCCGGCCGGTGGCCGTGCCATGCGTGAGCAACAGGCGCATGCCGGGCAACTGGGCGCGCAGCTCGGCCAGCAAAATGGCCGCTGCGCGCGTCTCGCCCAGCGACACGGCATGGATCCAGACGAACTGGCCCAGCGGATCGGTGCTGCTGTGCAGCACCAGGCTGTCGATGGGCTGCGGGTAGCGGCCAAAGCGCTCGCCCACCGCCACGGCATAGCCGGGCTCGGCCGCCGCGCGGCGGCGCAGCTTGCGGCGCAGCAGCGGCTGGGCCGCCCAGATGGCCATGGAATACAGGGCGCGTGCGGTGGTCATCCGGAACCTCATCACTGCGCGACGACGTCGACCACGCGCCCCTGCCACGCTCCGCCCTCGCGGGAGGCGATGACCAGGCACGCACCGGCGCCCGGTGCGGCCACCACGGCCTCGCCCCCGGGCGCCCAGAAGGCGCTGCGTCCTGCGCAGACGTAGCCGCCCGTGGGCGCGCCATGGTTGGCCATGAGCACCGCCAGCCCGAGCTCGGACGCATAGCCCTGCAGTTGGCCGCAATCCTTGGCATAGCCCCCCTCGGAGATCACCGAGCCGCAGGCGTAGATGGCGGCTCCGCCATCGCGTGCGGCCAGGGCATGTTCGGGGTGGGTGGTGTCGGCGCACACGGCCAGCGCCGTGGGCTGGCCTGCCAGCGGACGCACGTGGAAGTGCTCGCTGCCGGCACTGGCGAACTGCTCCTCGCCAGGATGCAGATGGCGCTTGCGGTACAGGGCGGCACTGCCATCGGCCTCGAACACCCAGGCGCCGATGGCCGGCCTGTCGCCCGCCACCACCGGGGCTACCGGCGCGCCGACAACCAGTGCCATGCCGGTGGCACGGGCGGCTGCGCGCAGGGGCGCGAGCACGGCGTCCTCAGCGTCCAGTACCAGGCCCGCGACCAGTGCGGGCTCATAGCCCGTGAGAGACAGTTCGGGGAACACCAGCAGTTGCACGCCGTGCCGGGCTGCTTCGTGCACCATGGACAGGTGTCCCTGCACGTTGGCCTGCACTTCGCCGGGAGCAGAAATCGACTGCGCCGCGGCGATGCACAGCAAGGGGGACATGGGGGTGTTCAAGGAGGATGCGTTCGCAAAAGAAACCAGGTCTGGAATCAGTGGGCGGCCGCGCCCAGCTTCGCATCGGGCTTGACCCGGTGCAGCAGCGCCAGCATGGCCGCTTCGATGCGCTCCAACGCCTCCTGCGTGTGCCCTTCGAAGCGCAGAACCAGCACCGGCGTGGTGTTGCTCGCGCGGATCAGGCCAAAGCCGTCCGGCCAGTCCACGCGCAGGCCGTCGATGGTGTTGACCTCGGCCGGCGCGCTGAAGTTGCCAGCGGCCAGGGCCTGCAGCTCGGCCGTCAGGCGGTGTGGCTCGCCCTCGGCGCACGAGACATTGAGTTCGGGCGTCGAGAAGCTCGTGGGCAGTGCGTTGAGCACGGCGCTCGGATCGCTGCCGCGGCTCAGGATTTCGAGCAGGCGGCAACCCGCATAGGTGCCGTCGTCGAAGCCGTACCAGCGCTCCTTGAAGAAGATGTGGCCGCTCATCTCGCCGCCCAGGGGCGAGTCGAGCTCCTTCATGCGCGCCTTGATCAGCGAGTGGCCGGTCTTGAACATCACCGGCACGCCGCCCGCGGCGGCAATGGCCGGTGCCAGGCGCTGGGTGCATTTCACGTCGAAAAGGATGTTGCCGCCGGGCACGCGCGACAGCACGTCCTGCGCAAACAGCATCATCTGCCGATCGGGGAAGATGTTGACGCCGTCGCGCGTGACGATGCCCAGGCGGTCGCCATCGCCGTCGAAGGCCAGGCCCAGTTCGGCATCGCTGCCCTGCAGCGCGGCGATCAGGTCGCGCAGGTTCTCGGGCTTGCTCGGGTCGGGGTGGTGGTTGGGGAAATTGCCGTCCACCTCGGAAAACAGCTCGATCACCTCGCAGCCCAGGGCGCGAAAGATGTCCGGTGCCGTGGCGCCGGCAATGCCGTTGCCGCAGTCGACCACGATCTTCAGGGGGCGGGCCAGCTTCACATCACCGGTGATGCGCTCGCGGTAGGCGGGCAGCACGTCCACGTGGCGCACGCTGCCACCGGCCGAAAGCTGCCAGCTTTCCTGCTCCATGGTACGGCGCAGGGACTGGATCTCCTCGCCGTAGATGGCGCGGCCGTTGAGCACCATCTTGAAGCCGTTGTAGTCGCGCGGGTTGTGGCTGCCCGTGACCTGGATGCCGCTGGCGCACAGCGTGCTGGCCGCAAAGTACAACAGGGGCGTGGTCACCATGCCCACGTCGATCACCTCGATGCCCGCCTCCACCAACCCCTGGATCAGCGCGGCCGACATGGCCGGGCCGGAGAGGCGGCCGTCGCGGCCCACCGCCACGGTCGTCTGGCCTTCGGCGCGGGCCGCCGTGCCAAAGGCACGGCCCAGGCCCAGGGCG
>JAZKEE010000052.1:0-82440 GCA_040387235.1 Pseudomonadota bacterium | reverse complement strand
TGAGCTGCTAGGCGGACGGAGCACAGGAACCGGAACGTACTTCCTGTACGTGAGGTTCCGAGCACCGCCCAACGACGCAGATCGCCCGCTCGGTAGCCAGCCAACATCAAACGGATTCGAAGATGCCGGCGGCTCCCTGTCCCATGCCTACGCACATGGTGACCATGCCGTACTTGAGCTTGTTGCGCTTGAGCGCATGCACCACCGTGGCCGAGCGGATCGCGCCCGTCGCACCCAGCGGGTGCCCCAGCGCGATCGCGCCGCCCATGGGATTGACCTTGGAAGGGTCCATGCCCAGGGTGTTCATCACCGCCAGCGACTGCGCTGCAAAGGCTTCGTTCAGCTCGAACCAGTCGATGTCCTGCTGGTTCAGGCCTGCATAGCGCAGTGCCGCAGGGATCGCCTCGATGGGGCCGATGCCCATGATGTGCGGTGGTACGCCCTTGGCGGCGTAGCTCACGAAGCGCGCCAGCGGCGTGAGACCAAAACGCTTCACGGCCGCCTCGCTGGCCAGGATCAGCGCGCCGGCGCCATCGCTGGTCTGCGAGCTGTTGCCGGCGGTGACGGAGCCGCGCGCGGCGAACACCGTCTTCAGCTTGGCCAGGCCTTCGAGCGTGGTGTCGGGGCGGGCGCCTTCATCCAGGCCCACGGTGCGGCTCTTGGCAATCGACTCGCCGGTTTCCAGGTTGGCTGTGCGGTCGGTCACCTCGATGGGCGTGATTTCGTCGGCGAAGTAGCCAGCCTTCTGCGCGGCGAGGGCCTTCAGGTGCGACTGCAGCGCGAATTCGTCCTGCGCCTCACGGCTGACCTTCCACTGCTGAGCCACCTTCTCGGCCGTGAGGCCCATGCCGTAGGCGATGCCCACGTCGCCTTCGCGCTCGAAGATCGAGGGCGACAGCGAGGGCGAGTTGCCCATCATGGGCACCATGCTCATGCTTTCCACACCGGCGGCGATCATCACGTCGGCCTCGCCGACGCGGATGCGGTCGGCCGCCATCTGCACGGCCGACAGGCCCGATGCGCAGAAGCGGTTGACGGTGATGCCGCCCACGCTGGTGGGCAGGCCGGCCAGCACGGCGCCGATGCGTGCGACGTTCAGGCCCTGCTGCGCTTCAGGGATCGCGCAGCCGCAGATGATGTCCTCGATGGCCTTGGGATCGAGACCGGGCGCTGCGGCCAGCGCTGCCTTGAGCGTGGTCGCCAGCAGGTCGTCAGGCCGGGTGTTGCGGAAGAAGCCGCGGTGCGAGCGCCCGATGGGCGTGCGCGTGGCAGCAACGATGTAGGCTTCCTGGACTTGTTTGGCCATGGTGGTGAAACTCCTTCAATTCTTGGCTGGGCGGCTGGAGGATGGAATCCAGGCCCAGGTAAATGCACATTCGACCGGCTCGACGCCGGCCTCATCGGTCACGGTGACGGTGACCTGGACCTCGCCCTTGTCGCCGGCCTGCATCGCAGCACGCTGCTCGGCAGTGAGCACGGCCACGGCCTTGAGCCCACCGGTGGCGCGCTTGCGAAAGGCCATGCTGAGCTCTTTGGCCAGCGGGATGCAGTCGTCACGCACGTTCATGCCCACGACCATGCCGGTGGCCGTCTCGGCCAGCAGGTTCATGGCCGAGGCGTGCACGCCGCCGATGTGGTTCTGCACGCGGTGGTCGTTGGCCAGATGCACCTCGACCCGCTCAGGCGTGAGCGACACGAACTTCACCCCGGCCGTACCCGTGAAGGGCACGGCGCGGCGCAGGATGATGTTCTGCACGAAGCCGCGCATGAAGGCCGGGGCTTCGTCCAGCCGCATCAGCGAGCGCTGCAGCTTGTTCGGGGGGCGGGTAGCGTCGTTCATGGAGACGGCCGATCAGTTGCGAACGGGCTTGCCGGTGGACAGCATCCCGAGGATGCGCTCCTGCGTCTTGGGGTGCTCGATGAGAGCGCAGAACGCCTTGCGCTCCAGCGTCATCAGGTATTCCTCGCTCACCAGGGTGCCGGCATCGACATCGCCGCCGCAGACCACCTCGGCGATCAGGCTGGCGATGTGGAAGTCGTGCTGGCTGATGAAGCCACCGTCGCGCATGTTGACCAGCGAGCCCTTGATGGTGGCGATGCCGCTGCGGCCGACCACCGGGAACAAGCGCTTGGCGGGCGCACGCCAGCCGCCCTGGGCCAGGGACTTGGCCTCGTTGATGGCCACGAACAGCAACTCGTCCTTGTGCGGCACGATCACGTCGCTGTCGAGCAGGTAGCCGAGCTTGCGCGATTCGAGCGCGCTGGTGCCCACCTTGGCCATGGCCGCAGCGGTGAAGCCTTCGGTCAGGAAGGGCAGGATGTCCTTGCCCGTGGAGGTGGCGGCGTTCTCGGCCGCGCGGCGGGCAATGTAGGTCAGGCCGCCGGCGCCGGGCACCAGGCCCACGCCGACCTCGACGAGGCCGATGTAGCTTTCCATGTGCACCACGCGGCGGGCCGAGTGCACGGCCAGCTCGCAACCACCGCCCAGCGCCAGGCCGCGCACGGCGGCCACCACGGGCACGTTGGCATAACGGATGCGCAGCATGGTGTTCTGCAGTTCGGCTTCGGCGCCTTCGATGGCACTCACGCCGGCCACCATGAAGGCGGGCAGCATGGCCTGCAGGTCGGCGCCGGCGCTGAAGGGCTCGTCGCCCGACCAGATCACCACGCCTTCGTAGTCCTTCTCGGCGATGTCCACGGCCTGGGCCAGGCCTTCGGCCACGTCGGGGCTGATGGCATGCATCTTGGTCTTGATGCTGGCGATCACGATGCCGGTGCCGGGCGCGCGGTCGGCGCCTTCCAGCGTCCACAGGCGGATGGCGTCGTCCTCGTGCAGCGTGGTGCCTGCGGTGGCGAAGTCGGGCAGTGCCTCGCCGAGCAGCTTCTCGGGGAAGTGTTGGCGTTCATACACGGGCAGCGCACGGCGCGCGATGAACTTCTGCGCCGATGCGCTCCACGAGCCTTGTGCGGTGTGCACGCCGCCGGCTTCGGCCACGGGGCCCTTGAACACCCACTCGGGCAGCGGCGCCTTGGAAAGCGCCTTGCCTGCGTCGATGTCCTCCTGGATCATCTTCGCCACGTCGAGCCAGCCGGCCTCCTGCCACAGCTCGAAGGGGCCCTGCTTCATGCCGAAGCCCCAGCGCATGGCCTGGTCCACGTCGCGCGCGTTGTCGGCAATGGTGCCCAGATGCACGGCGGCGTAATGGAAGCTGTTGCGCAGGATGGCCCAGAGGAAGCGGCCCTGCGCGCCTTCGGAGTTGCGCAGCAGGCGCAGGCGCTCGGCGGCAGGCTTCCTGAGCATGCGGCCGTACACCTCGTCGGCCTTCTGGCCGCCGGGCACGTATTCTTCGCTCTCCAGGTCAAAGCGCAGCACGTCGCGCCCGACCTTCTTGTAGAAACCGGCCTTGGCCTTCTGGCCCAGGTTACCGAGCTCCAGCAGTTTCTTGAGCACGGCGGGCGTGCCGAAGCTGGCGTAGAACGGGTCGCTCTTTTCGTCCAGGTTGTCCTGCAGCGTCTTGATGACGTGGGCCATGGTGTCGAGGCCCACCACGTCGGCGGTGCGGAAGGTGCCGCTCGATGCGCGGCCGAGCTTCTTGCCCGTGAGGTCGTCCACCACGTCGTAGGTCAGGCCGAAGTTCTCGACTTCCTTCATGGTTGCCAGCATGCCAGCGATGCCCACGCGGTTGGCCACGAAGTTGGGCGTGTCGTGCGCGCGCACCACGCCCTTGCCCAGGCCGCTGGTGACGAAGGCTTCAAGCTGGTCGAGCACTTCGGGCGAGGTCGTGGGCGTGTTGATCAGCTCCACCAGCACCATGTAGCGCGGCGGGTTGAAGAAGTGGATGCCGCAAAAGCGCGGCTTGATGCTCTCGGGCAGCGCCTCGGAGAGCTTGGTGATCGACAGGCCCGAGGTGTTCGATGCCACGATGGCATGCGGCGCGACGAAGGGCGCGATCTTCTTGTACAGGTCGAGCTTCCAGTCCATGCGCTCGGCGATGGCCTCGATGATGAGGTCGCAGTCGCGCAGTTGCTCCAGGTGCTCTTCGTAGTTGGCTTGGCCGATCAGGGCGGCATCGTCCGCCACGCCCAGGGGCGAGGGCTTGAGTTTCTTGAGGCCTTCGACGGCGCGGGTGACGATGCCGTTCTTCGGGCCTTCCTTGGCCGGCAGGTCGAACAGCACCACGGGCACCTTGACGTTGACCAGGTGCGCAGCGATCTGCGCGCCCATCACGCCTGCGCCCAGCACGGCGACTTTCTTCACTTGAAATCTTGACATCGTTGTTTCTCCTGGAGGGCGGCAGCGTCGTGGCGCCTCCGTTGTTGCACACACCGGCAGGGGCCGGCGTGTACGGTTGTCTTTCTTTGCTTACTGGACCCGCACCCAGGTCTGCGTACGGCCGAAGGGGCCGATGGAGCCGCGCACCTCAAGCTTCTTGCCGCCTTCGATGGGCGCCATGCGCAGCGTGTAGTTACGGCCGTTCTCGGGGTCGAGGATCTTGCCGCCCTCCCAGACGTCCTTGCCCTCGGCCTTCTTGGCACCGCGGATGAGCTCCAGGCCCACGAGCGGCTTGCCCTTGCGGTCGTCACTGCATTCCGTGCACACCTCGTCGGGCTTGGCGTCCTTGGCGAGGCGCTTTTCGAGCACGCCCGTCAGGGTGCCAGCGCCCGCATCGCGAATGCGGATCTCGGCCTTGGCCTCGCCGGTCTTGTCGTCGACGTTGCGCCACAGGCCTTCGGGCGTCATCTGCGCCCAGGCCGGTGCCGCAAAGGCGACGATCGCAAGGGCGGCTGTTGCTGCTTTGTACATGGACGCTGCTCCGTGGTTCAAGGGGTCGGGATCCGCGGGCCAGCGACTCAGGCCAGGGCCAGGTCGGTGTCCATCAGCACCTTGCTGCCAGCGCGGGCCGTGCGCATCAGCGTCGCCGTCTCGGGGAAGAGCTTGGCGAAGTAAAAGCGTGCGGTCTGCAGCTTGGCGGCGTAGAAGGGGTCGGTATTGCCGGCGGCGATCTCGCGCAGGGCCACCTGGGCCATGCGGGCGAACAGGTAGCCGAACACCAAGTGACCGGCCACGCGCAGGTAGTCCACGGCGGCGGCGCCCACTTCGTCCGGGTTCTGCAGGCCCTTGAAGCCGATCTCGGTGGTGAACTTGGTCATCTGGTCGGCCAGGTAGGCGACGGGGTTGATGAACTCGGCCATCTTCTCGTTCACGCCTTCTTCCTCGACCAGCCTGCCCACCAGCTTGCCGAACTTCTTCAGCGAAGCGCCGTTGTTGCCCAGGATCTTGCGGCCCAGCAGGTCCAGCGACTGGATGGTGTTGGTGCCTTCATAGATCATGTTGATGCGGTTGTCGCGCACATACTGCTCCATGCCCCATTCCTTGATGAAGCCATGGCCGCCGAAGACCTGCATGCACGCGTTGGTGGCGATGTGGCCGTTGTCGGTGATGAAGGCCTTGACGATGGGCGTGAGCAGGGCCACAAGCTCCTCGGAGTCCTTGCGCACCTTCTCGTCGGCGTGGCCGTGGGCCTTGTCCAGCAGCAGCGTGCAGAAGATCTGCAGTGCCCGGCCGCCTTCGGCATAGGCCTTGGCCGTGAGCAGCATCTTGCGCACGTCGGGGTGGACGATGATCGGGTCGGCATCCTTGTCCTTGGCCTTGGTGCCCGACAGGCTGCGCATCTGGATGCGGTCCTTGGCGTAGGCCAGGGCGTTCTGGTAGGCCACTTCGGTCAGGCCCAGCGACTGGTTGCCCACGCCCAGGCGGGCGGCGTTCATCATCACGAACATGGCGGCCAAGCCCTTGTTGGGCTGGCCCACCAAGGTGCCGACAGCGCCGTCGATGGCGATCTGCGCAGTGGCGTTGCCGTGGATGCCCATCTTGTGCTCCAGGCCCGTGCAGAAGATCGGGTTGCGCTCACCCAGGGAACCGTCGGCCTGGATGTTGAACTTGGGCACCACGAACAGGCTGATGCCCTTGCTGCCCTTGGGCGCATCGGGCAGCCGTGCCAGCACCAGGTGGACGATGTTGGCGGCCATGTCGTGCTCGCCGGCCGAGATGAAGATCTTGTTGCCGGTGATCTTGTACGTGCCATCGGCCAGGGGTTCGGCCTTGGTGCGCAGCAGGCCCAGGTCGGTGCCGCAATGGGGCTCGGTCAGGCACATGGTGCCGGTCCACTCGCCGCTGGTGAGCTTGGGCAGGTACAGCGCCTTTTGCGCGTCGGTGCCGTGCGCGTGCAGGGCCTCGTAGGCGCCGTGCGACAGGCCGGGGTACATGGTCCAGGCCTGGTTGGCCGAGTTCATCATCTCGTACAGGCATTGGTTGAGCACGAATGGCAGGCCCTGGCCGCCGTAGGCGGGGTCGCAGGAGAGGGCTGCCCAGCCGCCTTCGACGTACTTGGCGTAGGCATCCTTGAAGCCCGTGGGGGTCTTCACTTCGTGGGTAACCTTGTCCAGCACGCAGCCTTCGGTGTCGCCGCTGATGTTGAGCGGGAACGTGACTTCGGCAGCAAACTTGCCGGCCTCTTCGATCACGGCGTTGATGGTGTCCACATCCACCTCGGCATGGGCCGGGAGGGCCTTGAGTTCGTCGCTGACCTTGAGCACTTCGTGCATGACGAATTGCATGTCGCGCAGGGGCGGCGTATAGCTGGGCATGGGGTTACTCCTTGGATATGGTGGTTTGGTTGGAAACTTTGCGGCATGCAGCAGCGGGTGCGGCTGCGGACACCGGGGTGCTTGGTGCGCTGTAGCGCGCCAGGATGTTCTGAAAGCCCATGACGGAGCGCGACATGGAGCCGGGGGTGCGCAGGAAACGCGCTTCGTAGTGCAGCGCCAGGATCAGGCCATGGATCTCGAAGAGCATCTGCTCTTCATTGGTGTCTAGGCGCAGTTCGCCGCACTCCTTGCACTGCTCGATGGCGCGGCGCATGGCGGCCAGCCAGGTAAGGACCGAACTGGCCAGCGCATCGCGCACGGGGCCGTTGCGGTCATCGAACTCGACCGCGCCGCTGATGTAGATGCAGCCCGAATCGATCTCGATCGAAGTGCGCTTCATCCAGTTGTCGAACAACGCGCTCAGGCGTGCCACGCCGCGCGGTGCCGACATCGCGGGGTAGAACACCTCTTGCTCGAAGCGCGTGTGGTATTCACGGATGACCGAGATCTGCAGTTCTTCGCGCGAACCGAAGTGGGCGAAGACGCCCGACTTGCTCATGCCCGTCACATCGGCCAGGGCGCCGATGGACAGGCCTTCAAGCCCGATGTGCGTGGCCAGGCCGAGCGCCGCCTCGACGATGACCGCCTTGGTCTGCTGGCCTTTTTGCAGGGCGCGGCCCGTACCGCTGCGAGGGCGCGGAATTCGGGCGACCGGAGTAGAGTCGGAGGTAGCGGGCATGCGTGCAAATAAAAACGAACGTTCGTACTATTCTGCAGCAAATTTGTCCCGCCACCAAAGGCCTCTCCAAAAATAGGGAGACCGTACCAAAACTTTGTTGCACAGCCACGACCCGCAGGGCGCGGGGCCTGCGATGACAGAAGACAGCGGGCGGCGTCTGCGCTTAAAGCATCAGCCCCAGGCTGGCGTCCAGGTGCTCGGTGGGCATGCGGCGAAAGCCCGAGCGCGCATAGCGCTGCAGGCGCCCGAGCACAAAGGCCGTGAGGACGCTGGCAACCACCTGGGTATCGACGGTGGGTGTGTCCGACGCGGCGGCAGCGGGCCGCAGGCACTGGCGCAGCGTGGACTCGATCCGGTCGAAGAACTGGTTCATGCGCTGCTGCAGGCGCTCGTGCTCGAACACCAGTGCATCACCCACCATCACGCGCACCATGCCCGGGTTGCGCTCGCCGAACTGCAGCAGCACCGCAACGATGCGGGCGGCCTGGCGCCGGCCTGCTTCGGCCGGCTGGGCGGGGTCGGGCACCTCGCGGCCCGTGATCTGCTGCACGAGCGCAAAGACGGACTGCTCGATGAAATCGATCAACCCCTCGAACATCTGCGCCTTGCTGGCAAAGTGGCGATAGAGCGCCGCCTCGCTCACTGACAGGCGCGACGCCAGCGCCGCGGTGGTGATGCGCTCGGCACCGGGCTGCTCCAGCATGGTGGCCAGCATCTGCAGGATCTGCACCCGGCGCTCACCGGGCTTGGGCCGTTTGCGTGCCGCAGGGGTATCCCCTGCATCGGCAGTGCTGGCTGGCTCGGTAGGCGACGAAAGATCGGACATGCGCAAAAAAAGAAAATGGGGCATGCAGGGCCTGCGCCCCGGCGCCCTGGAGGCCGTGGTCCCCACCGACCCGGACGCATGCCGGGGTAAAGGCATGCCCCAGGCTTGCGGCAGGGCGTAAATCATGTGTGGAAATGATTCTCGCACAGGCATCGGAGCCCGCCGCCGTACTGCCAGGGCTACAGCGGAAACACCACAGTCACCAACAGGCCGCGTCCCTGAGCCCCAGTGCCCAAGGTCAGTGAAGCGCGGTGCACACGGGCGATCTCGTCGGCAATCGCGAGACCCAGGCCCGTTCCCTCTCCCACCGTGCCCGGTACGCGGTAAAAGCGCTGCATCACGCGGGTGCGCTCGGCATCGGGCACGCCGGGACCATCGTCTTCCACCTGCAGGAAAACGCGCGGTGGTCCGCTCTTGCCCTGGCGCATGCCGCAACGGATGGTGACGATGCCCGAGGGCGGGGTGTACTTGATGGCGTTGTCCACCAGGTTGGACAGCAACTCGCGCAGCAGCCAGCCGTGGCCCGTGACGTGCACAGGCTGGACCTCGATCCCCAGGTCCAGTCCTTTGCCGGTGGCGGGGTCGAGGAAAGTCTCGAGCAGGGTTTCGCAGAGGTCCTTGAGGTCCACGCGCTGGGGTTGCTGCGCGTCGAGGCTGCGCGCGTCGGCGCGGGACAGAGCCAGCAACTGGTGCGCCAGTTGCGAAGTGCGCCGCGTGGCATTGCGCAGCTTCTCGATCTGGTCCACGCCGAGCACGATGGCGCCCTGTGTGCGCCCATCGGTGGACACGGGCCCCTTCTTGTCCGGGCCGGACGATGGCTGCCGCTGGGGCGCTGCTGCCTTGGCCATCATGGCCCAGGCCTCGACCTGGGCCTGCAGGCCTGCAAGCGGCGTGCGCAACTGGTGCGCGGCATCGGCCACAAAGCGGCGCTGCCCTTCGGCCTGGGCGTTGACCAGGGCGAACAGACGGTTGAGCGAATGCACGAGTGGCCGCACCTCGGAGGGCGAGGAGGCTTCGTCGATGGGGCTCAGGTCGCGCGGCGAGCGGTGCTCCACGGCTTCGGCCAGGTCCACCAGGGGCTTGAAGGCCTGGCGCACGGCCCAGTGGATGGCCAGGGCAGCGGCAGCCACCAGCACCAGGTTGGGCAGCAGCACGCGCAGCAGCAGTTGCTGGGCCCATTGCTGGCGCGGATCGGATCCATCGGCCAGGGCCACCACCATCTCGCCGGCCCCCGTCCGGCCGCGCTGCACGGCCACACGGTAGGTCACGCCGCAGTACTCCATGCTGTGGAACTCGGGCGCCTGGGTGGTGGGCACGGCGCTGTGCACCCAGTCGTCACCCAGCAGCAACTTGCCTGAGGGGTCGCGCACGCTGTAGCCAGAGAAGCCGGCGTTCTGCCGCAAAAAATCCTCCAGCGGCGGCGCCAGCAGCAACAGGGGCGGGTCGTTGTCGCGGATGGCCGGGGCCAGCACCGAATCGGACAGCGCCGGCAGCAGCCTGAGCAGGCGCTGGTCGTGCTGGCCGGCGGCCTCGTCTGCCGAACGGTAGTCGAGCCAGACGCCGATGGTCGCCAGCACGCACAGGGGCAGCACCAGCAGCAGCAGCAGGCGGTTGCGCAGGTCCGAGGTCATGGCGCGCAGCCCGGGACGTCGCGCAGGAGGGGTCCGGGGTTCCATGGTCAGGGCAGCGGAAAGAAGGGTTTCAGCCGGCCTGGAGTTCGAGCCGGTAGCCGAACCCCCGGATGGAACGCAGGGCCACGCCATGCGGCTCGAGCTTGCCGCGCAGGCGGGAGACGTACACCTCGACCGCGTTGGGGGTGATCTCCTTGTCCCAGCCGGTGAGCGCCTGCAGCAGCTTGTCTTTGCTGGCGGGCTTCGGCGCATTGATGAGGAGGTATTCGAGTACCGTCCACTCGCGCGGGCCAAGCTCGATCACCTGTTCCCCTGCATCGGCGCGGATGCTGGCGCGCCGGCCCGCGGTGTCCAGCTCCAGCGGCCCGAAGCTGAGCACGGCGGTGGTAGCGGCCTGCGAGCGGCGCAGCAGAGCCCGCAGGCGGGCGAGCAGCTCGGGCAGCTCGAAGGGCTTGACCATGTAGTCGTCAGCCCCCAGATCAAGACCTTGCACGCGATCGTGCAAGGCATCGCGCGCGGTGAGGATGAGCACCGGCATCGAGGGACTGGCCATGTCCGGGCGGCGCAGTCGCCGGGTGAGCTCAAGCCCGTCCATCGCGGGCAGGCCGATGTCGATGATCGCCGCGTCGAAGGACTCCATGCGCAGCACCTCTTCGGCCCGTTCGCCACTGCCAACCCAATCCACTGCATAGCCGGCGTCGGACAGCCCCAGCTTGATGCCGCTGGCCACCATCACGTCGTCTTCGACCAGCAGCAGTCTCATTCCATCACCAGGGTCAATGGCTGCGGATCATGGTGCCGTAAGCCTGATCGGTCAGGATTTCGAGCAGCATGGCATGCGGCACGCGGCCATCGATGATGTGCACCGCGTGCACGCCCGCCTTGGCGGCGTCCAGCGCACCGGCGATCTTGGGCAGCATGCCGCCGGAGATGGTGCCATCGGCGAACAGCGCGTCGATCTCGCGCGCCGTCAGGTCGGTGAGCAGTTGGCCCTGCTTGTCCAGCACACCGGGGGTATTGGTCAGGAGCATCAGCTTCTCGGCCTGGAGCACGGTGGCCAGCTTGCTGGCGACCACGTCGGCGTTGATGTTGTAGCTCTCGTTGTTCTCGCCGAAGCCGATGGGGCTGATCACGGGGATGAAGGCATCGTCCTGCAGCGCCTTGACCACGCTGGGGTCGATGGAGAGGATGTCGCCCACCTGGCCCACGTCATGCTCGATGCTGGGGTCCTTGGAGTCCAGGAGCTTGAGTTTTTGCGCACGGATCATGCCTCCATCGCGCCCCGTGAGGCCCACGGCCTTGCCGCCGGCCTGGTTGATCAGGCCGACGATGTCCTGCTGCACTTCACCGGCCAGCACCCACTCCACCACTTCCATGGTCTCGGCGTCGGTCACACGCATGCCCTGGACGAACTCGCCCTTCTTGCCCAGGCGGTTCAGGGCCGTCTCGATCTGGGGGCCACCGCCGTGCACCACGACGGGGTTCATGCCCACGAGCTTGAGCAACACCACGTCTTCGGCGAAGTCGGCCTGCAGGGCCGGGTCCGTCATGGCGTTGCCGCCGTACTTGATGACAATGGTCTTGCCATGGAACTTGCGGATATAGGGCAGCGCCTGGGCCAGGATTTCAGCCTTGTCGCGGGGAGCAATCGAAAGAAGGTCGGTCATGGGGGCGGGCCGTCGGGAGAAAACGATGAGGCGCAAATTGTGCCGCATTCGCGGGCCGGTCTGCCAACCGGCGCCGGGGAATCTCAGCGGCGCAGCCAGTCCGGTACTTTAAACCGCACGATGGCCAGATAGGCCACGACATAGCTGATCACGAAAAGCCAGCAGAAACCCATCAGCACCAGGGTGTTGTTCCAGAACAGGATGGCCGGAACCACGGTGAGCAGGGTAAAGCCCCACAGGTAGGGCGAGGTGCGGTTGTTGCGCATGAGCACGCGCCGCGACTCGTCATCGTGGAACACGCCGCGCACGATGCGCCGGTAGATCAGCTGGTGGAAATGCAGGGCATCGGCCACGCCTGGCGACACCCCCCGCACCGCCTTGCGATAGATCGAGAACACGGTCTCCCAGACCGGGTAGATCAGGAGCAGCATGGGGAACCAGGGAGAGACATCGGCATTGCGCTGTACCAGGGAGATACTGGCCAGGGCAATGACGACGCCCCACACATAGGCCCCGCCATCGCCTGCAAACAGCATGCCCCGCGGGTAGTTCCAGACCAGAAAGCCGCCCGTGGCCGCCGCGGTCGTGACCAGCAGTGCCGCCAGGGAGCGGTCCCCTACCTGCAGGGCCACGTGGGCCAGCGCCAGGCAGACGATGATGGCAACCATGCCGGCCAGGCCGTTGTAGCCGTCGATGATGTTGAAGGCGTGGGGCAGGCCCGCTACGGCCAGCACCACGATGGCCAGGCCCAGCCAGGGGCACGCCGACAGCAGCATGTCAACCCAGGGCAGGCCAATGCGGGGAACGGAAAGATCCAGGAGGAAGATGGCCAGCAGCCCAGAGGCACCGGTCAGGGCCAGGCGGTAGCGCACGGCCAGGCGCTGGGTCATGTCCTCGGCAATGCCGCCGAGCACGGCCGGCAACAGCACCAGCAGCCAGCTGCCAACCCACCATCCCAGCCGCAGGGAACCGGGGTCGCCCAGGAAGGACTGCAGGATGCCCAGGCCCCAGGCACTTGCCAGGCCCAGCAGCAGGGCGGCGCCTCCCAGGCGCGGCACGTCGCCCATGTGGAAGCGCTGGGGCATGCCGTTTCCATAGGCTGACGCATGTCCCCGCACCCAACGTACGACGAACCCTGCAGCCATCGCCGCCACCAGAAAACCCACCACGGACAACCAGATCATGAGGCGCCAATCGTAACTGCAGGGCCTGTGTCGGCAAGTAACCTCATGTACCCCTGCGTGCGGCTGGTCACACAAACACCGCCAATTGACAAAAAAGCGAATGCATATTCATCGCATTTGCAAGCCTTGCCACCCGCCCCGCCCCCTCCCGCCAGCAGCACGGCGAAACAGGATGCGGCAGTGGCAGGGTGTCGATTCAAAGGGCCAGCCAGGCGTTGATCTCGGACACGGCGGCAGCGCGCTCGTCTCCGGCCAGGGACTGCAGGCGCAGGCGGGACGCCACGTACAGGTACCGGGCCTGGGCCAGATCGCGAAGCGCCGTGGTCTTTTGCTGCTCGGCGTTCAGCACGTCCAGCGTGGTACGGGCACCGGCCTTGAAGGACATCTGGTTGGACAGCACGGCCTGCTCGGCCGAGCGCACAGCCTGCTCCAGGGCGCTGATGCGCAGCACACCCTCGGTCATGCCGCGGAATTCGCGGTGCACGCGCACGCTCAGGTCGAGCCGCTGCGCCTCCAGCAGCTCACGTGCCCGCTCGGAAGCCGCAACGGCCTGGCGTACGGTGGAGTTGACGTAGCCGCCCTGGTACAACGGAACCGTCAGTTGCAGGCCGATGGACTTGTTGTCATAGCGCGAATTGACATTGGTCACGCTGTCGCTGCTGTTGCGCGACCACTGCGCCACGGCATCCAGCGTGGGCTTGTGCCCTGCCTTGGCTTTTTCGATCTCGAAGGTCGAAGCCTCCAGACGGGCGCGCAGGGCCTTGATTTCGGGGCTGGCCTGCTCGGCCCGGGCAATCCAGTCTTCCACCGAATTCGGTGCCGGTGCACCAGGAACGAAACGCACCAGGTCCAGGCGTGCCAGGGTACCCAGCGGTTGGCCCGTGATGGTTTCCAGCCGACGGCGCGTGTACTCCACGTTCTGCTGGACCTCGAGCTCCTGGGCATAGGTCATGTCCAGCCGGGCCTGGGCTTCGTCGATGTCGGTGCGCGTACCGCTGCCAGCCGCGAATCCCTTCTTGGCCGCATCGAGCTGGGTGGTGTAGGTGATCTTTTGCGAACTGACGAGCACCAACTGCTCTTCGGCCAGCAGCGCATCAAAGTAGGCCTCACCCACGCGCACCACGAGGCTCTGCTCCGCATATTCCAGCGTGGCATCCGCGTCCTGCACCGCGGCCTCGGCCTGCTTGACCAGCGCGCCGATGGCGGGTCGGTACAGCGGCTGGCGAACCGTCAGCGCCTGGTTGCCGCTGTAGTAGCGGTTCACGGTCGTGACAGGTTCACCGAGAAAATTCTGTGTCTTGCTCGTGAGGTCGTTGTAGTTGCGACCCGCGCTGTAGGACACGGCGGGCAGCCGCTGCGCTTTCGCCTGGGGCAATTGCTCCCGGCTGGCATCGGCTGCCGCACGCGACGCGCGCACGGTCGCGTCATTGGCAACGGCGGCCTCGTAGGCTTGGCGCAGATCAATCGACCACGCAGGGGCGGCTGCCAGCAGCCCAGCCACTGCGGCTGCCAGGCAGCCCAGGCGGGCTGCTGGTCTGCGGTAAAGGCTGCCCGCAGGCGAGATGGGGCGTCGTTGCGGATTCATCACTTCACTCCTCGGTCATGGACGCCGCCAGCCGCTTGGTCAGCGGGTGCAGCAGGTAGGTCAGCATCGAGCGCTCGCCCGTCTTGAAGATCACTTCCACCGGCATGCCAGGCTGCAATTGGCGCGTGCCCAGCTTCTTGAGGCCATCGGCCGTCACCTGAACACGGGCCAGGTAGTAGCTGACGTTGGTCTGCGGCTCAGTGAGCAGGTCTCCGGAGATGGAGACCACCTTGCCGCCCACCACCAGTTGGGGCGAATGGGCGAAGGACGAGAACCGTACGTCCACCGGCAGGTCGGAATGCACCCGGTCGATCAGGTGCGGGGCCACATGCGCTTCCAGCAGCAGCGACGCGTCCTTGGGCACGATGTCCATCAGCTTCTGGCCTGGAGAGATCACGCCGCCTACCGTCTGGATGGCGAGCGCCACCACCTGGCCGGACGCTGGCGCCTTGATCTCGGTTCGCGCCAGGTCATCGGTGACCGAATGCAGCTTCTCGTTGTCCCCCAGCACTTCGCGGCTGACTTCGGCCAAGCTGGTTTCAACCTCCTTGCGGTATTCCTGCTGGCGCGACAGGGCGCGCTGGCGCAACTCGCCGATGGCGCGGCGCGCCCGTATCGTGTTGCCTTGCAGATCGGCAATCGCGGTGCTGGAGTCGGCCACCATGCGCTCCATTTCCAGCTGTCGGTTGCGTGGCGCGTAGCCCTCCTTCACCAACCCCCGCAGATTGCCCAGCTCTTCATTGATCAGGGACAACTGGCTCTTGCGGCTGGCAAGCATGCCGTCATAAGCCTGCAGCAAGCCTTCCTGGCCCTGGATGCTCTCCTCGATGGATTGCAAGTCGGAGCGCAGCAGGCTGCGCCGGGTCATGAACAGCTGTTCCTGGTTCTGCATCTGCTGGCGGATCAGCGGGTCCGATGCAGCAGCCTGCAGATCTGGATGGAAGCTGATGCTCGCCAGGTTGCCCTGCTCCGCCAGCAAGCGCCCTTGCATGGCCCGCAGCCCAAGGTACCGCTGGCGCACGGACTCGTAGTTGGCCTTGGCCACGGCCGAGTCCAGGCGGATCAGCAACTGGCCTTCCTGGACCGAATCACCCTCCCGGACCAGCACCTCCTTGACGATACCGCCGCTCAGGTGTTGTACCGCCTTGCGCTTGGTGTCGATGGCCACGATGCCAGATGCAGGCACGCCTTCGTCCAGAGGGGCCAAGGATGCCCAGAGCAGGAAGCCACCGAAGCCGATAGCCAATGCCCACAGGCCCATGCGGCCAGGGCGCCCGGTCCCGCTCGTGTCCGCCATGCTTGCATCCAGCGATGCATCCGGCTTTTTACTCAAAGGAAACAATGATTTGACCATGTCAGTACCCGACAGAAAAAGGGTTCAATAAAACAGCGAGCATCACCAGTGAAATCGCGCTCAAGCTGGTGTTGGCTGCAGCCCGCCTGGCGCGGCGGCGGGAGGAGGCGATTGCGCAGCCGCCTGGGCGGCGCGCAATGCATTGAGCACAGCGTCGCGCGGACCATCGGCCTGCACCATGCCGTCCTGCAAAATCAGCAAGCGGTCTGCAACCGCCAGAATCCCCGGGCGATGGGTGATGAGGAACACAGTGCAGCCGCGCGCCTTGAGCTCCTGCACGGTGCGTACCAGAGCGGTTTCACCCACGTCGTCCAGGTTGGCATTGGGCTCATCGAGCACCACCATCACCGGATCGCCATAAACGGCCCGAGCCAGGCCCACACGCTGGCGCTGGCCTCCCGAGAGCAGGTTGCCAGCCTCGCCGATGGGCGTGTCGTAGCCCTTCGGGAAGCGCAGAATCATCTCGTGCAGACCTGCGGCCCGTGCAGCCGCGATGACCTTGTCAGGATCGACCGACCCGAACCGTGCGATGTTTTCGGCAATCGAGCCTTCGAACAGTTCTATGTCCTGTGGCAAATAGCCCAGGTGCGGGCCCAGCTCCATGCGGTCCCAACCCTCGATCGGCAAGCCATCGAGCAGCACCTCGCCCGAGGCATCGGGCCAGATTCCCATCAAGCAACGGGCCAGGGTGGACTTTCCTGAACCGGAAGGCCCCAGCACCACGGTCACCGTACCCGCCTGTACTGCGGTATTGATCCCTTTGAGGATGGGCATGGGCCGGCCCGGCGCGGTAGCCACCAAGTCACGCACCGTCATGGCCCCCTGTGGCGCCACCCGAGACAGCGCCGGGTCGCGTTCGGGATGGGCGCGCAGAAGATCTTCAAGGCGCTCGAACGAAGCACGCGCTCCCACAAAACTACGCCAGGTACCCACCAGCATATCGATGGGGGCAAGGGCTCGACCCATCAGGACGTTGGCAGCAATCATGCCCCCTGGAGACAACTGCCCATCGATCACCAACAAAGCCCCCAGTGCCAGCACGAGGGACTGCTGGGCGTAGCGGATGAATTTGCTCCAGGCGCTGATCCGATGGGTCAGCGCCTGCGCCTGCCCGCTCAGAGCCAACGCATTGGCATGGCGATCACTCCAATGAGGCTGCAAGTTATGCACCATACCCATCGATTCCAGCACTTCCACATTACGCAATTTGCTTTGCAGGTAGGCGCCAGATTCCGAGTTGGCTTTGGCGGCAGCCTCCGAAGGAGCGACTGTGTGCCGGTGGCCAAACCATGCCAGTGCCCCCTGTATGGCGGCAAACACCAACGCGGCATAACCCAGCATGGGATGCAGGAAGAACAAAACAGCAAGATAGATGGGCGCCCATGGCAAGTCGAAGAACGCCAGCGTTCCGCTGCCGCTGACGAACTGGCGTATGTTGATCAGGTCGGTGAACGTGCGCGCGACAGAGGCACCGGATTGCGTGAGCCGGGCTTCGAAGCTGGCATTGAACACCCGGGTGCTGAGCATCCCGTCGAGGCGCAGGCCAGCCTGCACCAGCACGCGCGACCTCATCCACTCCGAGAATGCCATCACGGCAAATAGAAACAGCGTCACCATGGACATGACGATCAAAGTCAGGTCGCTGCGGCTGACCATCACGCGGTCAAAGATCTGCAGCATGTACATCGTTGGGGCCAGCATGAGCACATTGGCCACCATGCTGAAGATGCCGATGACGATGAACTCCCGACGGAACGCCCACAAAGCCTCCGCAAGCTCACTGCGGTGGAAAAAGCCAGTTTTCTTCATGAAATATGAACCTGTGTAGGTATCAGGATGCGGCAAGGGCCGGTGCCGAGCCCTGAGGTGCCTGTTGCGCCTGTTGCGCCTGCTGGGCTTCGTTCAATGCGGCCAGCACTTCATCACGCGGGCCGAATGCCACTTGCTGCCCATCGCGCAACACCAGCAACTTGTCGACCACGGCCAGCACGCTCACCCGGTGGGTCATGATGACGAAGGTCGTACCGCGGGCCTTGGCCGACTGGATAGCCTGTGCCAGCGCCGCATCGCCTTGCTCATCCAGGCTGGAGTTGGGCTCGTCGAGCACCACGAATACCGGGTCACCGTACAGCGCCCGCGCCAGCCCTACTCTTTGCCGCTGGCCACCGGACAAGCGCGCACCCTCGGGCCCTACTGGATTGTCGTAGCCATGGGGCAGGGACAGGATGAACTCGTGCAGACCCACCGCACGCGCTGCCGCCTCCACCTTGACCATGTTGACTTCGCCAAAACGTGCGATGTTCTCGGCCAGCGTGCCTTCAAATAGCTCCACGCCCTGCGGCAAATATCCGACATGGGGACCCAGTTGCGCCTTGTTCCAGGTGTGCACATCGGCTCCATCCAGCCGAACCTTGCCTCCTGCCGCAGGCCACAACCCGATCAGCAAACGGGCCAGAGTGGTCTTGCCCGCAGCCGAGGGGCCCACCACCGCCAATGCCTCACCGGGCGCCAAGGCAAAGGCCACACCGCGCAATATCGGCACCTGACCGCCGGGCGAAGATGCAAATAGCTGTTCGACTTGCAAGATACCGCTCGGCGCAGGCAGTGGCATGCCGGCAGGCTGACCTGGCAGAGCGGCCAGCAAACCATCCAGCCGCATCCAGGCGTCCCGCACATTGACCACCGACTGCCACTGGCTCACGACCTGAACCAGCGGAGCCAGCATGCGCCCACCCAGGATGGACGCAACGATCATCATCCCCGCGCCACCATGAAGCTCGTTGCGCAGAAGAAGCCAGCAGGCCAGGCCTAGAAGCAGGGAACTGAGAACGGTTTGCACGAACTTGGAGATAGCCTGGAAGGCGCCCCCACGATCAGAAGCCAGTGCCTGCAAGCGAAGAAATTCCCGCTGCTTGTGCTGCCAGCGCTGATGCATGTCACGCAGCATGCCCATAGACTCGATCACCTCCGCATTGCGCAAGGCTCCATCGGCATACTGCTGAGCGGCGATAGCACTGCCGTTGGCCTGCATCAGCGGCGGCTTCGTAGCACGTTCGTTGAACCAGGCGACCACCACCTGGATGACCCCAAATACCATTGAAGCCCAGCCCAGCCATGGGCTGATCATGAAGAGCAGCACCATCATCACCAGCGCAATGGGGGTCTCCATCGCTGCCAGAAGTGCAGGCGAGTAAAGAAAATCCCGGATGGCACGGAAATCATTGAGCGGCTGTTGCGAGGCGCCGGGCAGCCGCTTCAGGCTGGCCTCGAAAATTGCTCCAAAGATGCGTCCGCTCATAATGCGGTCCAGTTCCACACTGGCTGCGCGCATCACCTCGCTGCGCGCCCACTCCAGCACCTCCATCACCACGTAGGCGCCCAGGATAAGCACCGTGAGCATCACCAGGGTGGTGTGATTGCGCGTGTTCACCACCCGGTCATATACCTCCAGCATGTAGCCCGATGGCGCCAGGACCAGCAGGCTGGAGAACACACTGAACCACCCCGCACGGACAAAGTAGGGGCGCAGGGAGGTTAGAGCGCTGCGTAATTCAGAAGGAGGGACGTTGGGTTTCATACTGTCTCGTGAACCATGATGTATTCGGGAATCTCGCCATTGGGCATGGGCATCTCCGTCTGGGCGTCCTTGGCATCGGACCCATCGCCCAATAGGAAGGACAGTGCATACACGCCATCGGTACGGCGCGACAGCACGATCTCGCGCAGCTTCCTTTCATGAAAGCTCGCCTCGTCCTCCGGGCGCAATGCCAGCTCAAAGCGCATGCGGCCATCCAGGGTGAACATGGACAGTTGCCCTGCCTTGACGCTCAGGGTGTGGCGGTCAAAATAGACCGGCAGCGTATCGGCGAACTGCAGCAAGGGCAGCGGCCTGTCCCCCAGGCGTGCCAGGTTGAACGGGCTGGCGGGGTGCTGATACACCAGTCGCCCCGTGCGAGACACGGAATAGATGGCATTGCAGACCATCTGCGAGCCCATTTCCGGGAACTGCTCGCGCAACTGGCGGTAGGTAAGGTGGTGCAAGGCCACCCGGTTCCACACTTTCGTCTGCTGCACCACCGGTGCAATGGCATTGCACACCTTGGCAAACCCCACTTGCAGGGCGTGCAGCCGCTCCACCTGGTCCGGAGTAGCGTTGAGCGGGATGCGCAGAAGAAAATTCATATAGGAAACGGAGTGTACCAGTTCCTATATGAATTTTTCCACCCCAAGCGGCAGCCCTCACGTTACTGGAGTGACCCCGGTCACAGGCAGCAGAAGGTGCCGCCCACCGCCCAATCACGAACCACTGCGGGGGAGCACAACCCAGCGCCAGGGCATCTGGCGCCTCGCGTGATCAGACGTAGTCCAGTCCTCGCGTGCCCATCCCCACCAGGTCGATATGGGCGGCATTGATGTCCAGGCCGGCCACCGCCACCGTGAACGACGCGCCGGTATAGGCGCCTGATTTGATCAACCCCGCCAGCGCCTGGACCGTGGCGGTATCGGCCGGCGCTCCCACCACATTGCCAAACACCAGCGCCACCACCTGCTCAGGGGTTGCCGAGGCGCCCAACAGCGCATTCAGGCCCAGTTGTGCCAGTTGCAACTGCGACGCACCCGAATCCACCACGCCCAGCACCGCCCCCACGAGCTCGCGGTTGACAAGCCCTGCCGGACCGACCAGCGCCCCGAGCAGTCGAGCCGTCGTACCGGCCGCGCCGTCAAGATCCAGCGCCACGGAGCGATCCGAGAAGCGCACGCGCTCGATCTGCAGCAAGGTGTCGGTACCGTCCCGCCCCGCGGTCCGATCGACCAGTTGCCAGTCGTTTCCACTGCGGGTGAGCGAATAGCCGCCCCGGGCACCATGGGCCACCAGGGTGTCAACCCCTCCAGCGCCATTGAACGTCTCATTCGCCTGGGTACTGGTGAATACATCCGGCCCGGCGGTACCACTGGGCTGGCTCGAAAAATTCAAGGTCGGGCCGTTCGTGGAATTCATGCCCCAGGTACCACCCAAGCCATCGCGGCCGTAAATCCAGTCCAAGGCCAGCAGGTCGAACGCCTGGAAAGTGGTTTTGTAGGGACCGGCACGCGTGTACGACATGACGGTGTTGTTGGTGTTGTCCTGCGACGAAGGCAATGGCCGCGAGGAATCGAAGGGATGCGCCAGCCCCAAGGCATGGCCTATCTCGTGCAGCAGCACCTCGTACCCGGCACCACCCGCCGTGGGCTGGTTGTTGATGCCGGCATGCTCCACGTTGTCCAGGTACACCACCGATTCCGCGTTGAGCCGCGTGATCACCTGGCTTCCGTTGTAGCTGTAGTTGTAGAACGTCGATGCCAGCCCCGCCGTCGACGCCCCCGGAATATTGGTCGCGACGAAATGGAGATCCGCCTGCGCAGAGCTGCCCACCTCCGCAAACGTGATGCCCGTGACCGTGGCCGCATACTGCAGAATCTGCCGCGTGGCCTGCTGCTGCGCGGCGTTGAATGCCGTGATCGAGCGCCCCGCATCGGTAGCCGCCACGCTGCCCGGGCTGGCGTCGAAGGTGTAGTAAAGCACCTTGCGACCGTCGGGAAAGAAGTTCCACGGCGACGGGTTGTCCAGCAGGGAATCGGCCTGCGGATTGCCGGAGTACACGATGTTCTGGAGATCGGAAACGGTGGCCATGGTCGGGCTTTCGTGCGGGCGGCCGCCTCCGTATCACCGCTTTGGCATCACGCGAGTCTGCGGAAAGCGGGGATCTGGCCGCGGGAAGTAACTGCGTCCCACTGTATCACCGGCGCCCTACCGCTACCGATACAGAAAACCAATTGCCACCTCTGGACGGTCAGCCGCAGCTATCGCCTCACTCGAACGCCAGGCTGCAAAAGCAAACGCCGCCCACCCGCAAGGCGGGTGGGCGGCGTGCAAGTGGCGTTCGAGGCTTACTTGCCTGCTGGCTTGTCGGCAGGGGTCTTGCCTTGCTGTTGGGCAGCTTGCCGGAGCATGGCTTCCAGATCGTTGCGCACCTTTTGGGGGTCCAGATCGGATGGCGAAGGGGTCGGGGTTTGGTTCTGTGTGTTCATGCACTGACGTTATCACCGGCGCCCCCGCACTGACGCATTAACCCTGCAAATGCCTCTGTTAAACCAGAATGCGTCCTTCTGACTGCACCCGGCTCCTTGCGCGAGCAACGGACACTCAATCCCGCTGAGGCGCTTACAAAATGGTCTTCTGCTGCTATCAAAATCAGTGTCATTCAGGAGCCGGAAGCCCCTGTGGCAAGAACAATCTGTCACCCCCCGGACAATCGCGACGCAATCCAGGGGCCCTGGCGGCTAGAACACCAGGGCGCTTCGATCCTGCACCTGGCGACCGTTGCGCGCGCACCGCTGCCTGAAAGCCGCGGCGCGCCCAGCAACTATTTCGCCAGATTCCGGAACACTGAAGGGCTTTCCGCCTGGCCCAGCCCGGTGCCTTCGGCGATTGGCAGTTCGCGGGCCACGCTGCCCGAAGACACATTCGCCATCACCGAGTTGACCGGCGCCACGCCTACCGACCCATCGGCCAGCACCGTCAGCTCGTACACCGTCCAGACATTGTTGGAGCCGGTGTAGGGCGCTGCCGGCGGCGTGAAGGTGTAGGCCTGGCCGTTGGAAAGCTCCAGCCGCACATTGGCATTCGACGTGCCGAGATTGCCCGAGCCCGCATAGTGGTGCACCGAGTAGCGGTAGACGCCCGGGCGCAGCGCGGCGGCTGCCGCACCGCCTGTGCTGGCCGTGGGCGGGCAGGTCACCGTCTCTGGCCCGTAGGAGGAAATGTCATCCACGTCGAGCGCGCACATGTCTCCGGACGCCTTGGCGGCAAAGTACACATGCCAGCGCGCAGCCCCTGTGGCCGCGGGGCCAGTCAGGTGCGAATCCAGGTCGCGTGGGTTCTCGCCCCAGGTCAGGATGGTGCGGAACTGGCCAGCGGCCAAACCGCCCGCACTGCCGCTGGCTGGCGACAGGGCGACCGCCACCTGGCTGGGTGCGGTGCAGTTGAGCAGCACCGTCTGGTTGGCGGGGGAGTAGTTGGGCGCAGTCGTGGCCACGGTGAAAAAGCCTTGCGCCAGCCCGGAGAAGGAAGCCACGCCCTGTGCATTGGTGGTGGCCGAGCGCGTGCCCAGCGTTACCGACGCATTGGCCAGCGGCTGGTTCGCGCCCCGCAGCGCATCGAACACCGTCACCTGGGCGGAGGCGCACTGCACCGAACCCGTCCCACCGGTCTGCTGCAGCCCCACCGGCACCAAGTGCAAGGTAGCGGGGTCAAAGCGGAACAGGATGTTGTAGTTGGATTCCACCGTGGTCGTGGTCCCCGGCTGCTGCGGGTTGGGCACCGGCACCAACAGGCGCAGGTTTTCCAGCAGCACATCCGTCTGGTTGACGCCTGCACCACGCGTACCGGAGAAATCGATGACCTGTGCCTGTGCGCCCAGCACCAGGGCGGCGGATGCTGCGACGAGGGCGCCACGCCCCCAGTGGGCAATGCCGTATGTATTCATGAAACCTGCCTCTCGTTGAATGGAGCGCGAAGCGTAGGGGATAACCACCACCCTCTCCCCATGCCACCACCTCACCCAATGGCGCGTTTGAAAGCTTTAAGCAGACGAAGAGCGAAAAACACAACAATACGCTGCATTTTTATCCGCTCCCTTGTTTCAACTTGATGAGCCAATCAACGATTGGGAACAATTTTGCAGATCCAGTCCTGCGCACCTTCACCATGCGCAGGGCCAGCCGCCTCAGAACCATGACGCTATTTTTACAAAGCACTTGCTTGCTAAAAATATAGTGATTTGCTATTGTGCAAAGCATGGAAACCCCCGCTATCCGGCGCAAACGTCCCCCTGCCCTCCCCGGCTCCGAAGCCCCTCCCGCGCCTGCAGCCCGCACCCGCAAAGCCACCGCGACCACGGCCGACGAACCCCGGCGCCCACGCGGCCGCCCCCGCAAAACCGCAGAGGAAGTGGATGACGGCAACCGCCGCCGCAAGCTCATGGATGGCGCGGCCCGGCTGTTCCTGACCAAGGGCTTTGCGGCCACCACCACGCGCGACATCGCGGCGGCAGCTGGCATGCACAGCGGCTCGCCCTTCTACCATTTCGAGAGCAAGGGGGCCTTGCTCCATGCGGTCATGAACGAAGGCATGGTCATGGCCCTGCAAAGCCAGCAGCAGGCGCTGGCCACCCTGCCCCCCGACGCCTCGGCACGCCAGCAGCTCCAGGTACTGATCCGCCACCATTTCGAGATATTGCTCGGCCCGCGCAGCGGCTTCATCCCGGTGATGCTGTACGAATGGCGCTCGCTGACGCCTGCGCAGCGCAAGGGAATCGCCCGCGTCAAGGACGCCTACGAGGCCGCCTGGATGCCCACGCTCCAAGCCCTGCATCGGCTGGGCGCGCTGCAGGCGGCCCCGGGCGTGGCGCGCCTGTTCCTTTTCGGCGCACTGAACTGGGCCGTGCAATGGTTTGCGCCCAAGGGCGGCAAGTCGCTGGACGAGCTGACCGGCGATGCGCTTGCCCTGTTCATCCGAAAGGAGTGACCCATGTACCAGAGCGTGTTCGCACCAGGGCTGCTGGCTGGGCAGGTGGTGATCGTCACCGGCGGCGGTTCGGGCATAGGCCGATGCACGGCACACGAACTGGCCCGGCTGGGCGCGCAGGTGGTGCTGGTCGGGCGCAAGGCCGACAAGCTGCAGGCGGTACAGGCCGAGATCACGACCGACGGCGGGCAGGCTTCCTGGCACGCCTGCGACATCCGCTCCGAAGAGGCGGTGGCCATCGTGGTGCAGCAGGCTCTGGCCGAACACGGCCGCATCGACGCCCTGGTGAACAACGCGGGGGGCCAGTTCATGGCACCGCTGGCAAGCATCTCCGCCAAGGGCTGGGAGGCAGTGCTGAACACCAACCTCACCGGCGGCTTCCTCATGGCGCGCGAGTGCCACGGGCAGTGGATGCAAACCCACGGCGGCAGCATCGTCAACATCGTGGCCGACATGTGGGGCTCCATGCCGGGCATGGGGCACAGCGGCGCGGCGCGCGCCGGCATGGTCAGCTTCACCGAAACCGCCGCCCTTGAATGGGCCGCAAGCGGTGTGCGTGTGAATGCCGTGGCACCCGGCTACATCGCATCGAGTGGCATGGACAACTACCCACCCGCCGCGGCCGACATGCTGCGCGCCATGCGCCACACCGTGCCCCAGGGGCGCTTCGGAACTGAGGCCGAGGTCTCGGCCGCCGTCGTCTTCCTGCTCAGCCCTGCCGCCAACTTCATCAGCGGCACTACCGTGCGCGTCGATGGCGCTCGCCCGCAGGCCCGGATGGGCTGGCCCATGCAGGTGCCCGATGCGTCCACGCGGCAGCGCCCGGCCGTCAAACCGTTCGAGGGCTTTCACCGCGCGCAGGTGCCGCGGGTGTTTGCCGCGCAGTTGCCACCGGAGGCAGCACCATGACGGCCTTCGCCTCGCGCTTCAATCCCGCATCGCCCGATGCACAACACCGCCGCAGCGCCCTGCTGGCGCGGCTTGCTGCCCTGCGGGCGCTGGAGGACCGCGCGGCACAGGCCTCGGCACGCTCGCAACCGCAGTTCGACAAGCGCGGCCAGTTGCTGCCGCGCCAGCGCGTGGCACTGCTGCTTGACGCCGGAAGCCCCTGGCTGCCCCTGGCCACTCTGGCAGGGTACCTGCAGGACACGAAAGACCCGGCCAAGTCCGTCCCCGGCGGCGGCATCCTCGCCGGCATCGGCATGGTGTCGGGTGTGCGCTGCATGGTGGTGGCCAGTGACTCGGGCATCGAGGCCGGTGCCATCCAGCCCATGGGCCTGGACAAGATCCTGCGGGTGCAGGAGATCGCGCTGCACAACCGCCTGCCCTTCGTGCACCTGGTCGAGAGCGCGGGCGCCAACCTCATGCGCTACCGGGTCGAGGGTTTCGTGCATGGCGGCAGCCTGTTCCGCAACCTGGCGCGTCTGTCGGCGGCCGGCATTCCGGTGATCACCGTGCAGCACGGCTCGGGCACGGCGGGCGGGGCCTACATGCCGGGCCTGTCGGACGTGGTGATCATGGTGCAGGGCCGCTCGCGCGCCTTTCTTGCGGGGCCGCCCCTTCTCAAGGCAGCAACGGGAGAGATCGCGACCGAGGAGGAACTGGGCGGCGCCGAGATGCACACCAGCGTCTCGGGCCTGGGCGAATACCTGGCGCAAGACGACCGCGAGGCCATTGGCATGGCGCGCGCCATCGTGGAGGCATCGGGATGGGCGAACCCTGCTTCAACTTCCACGGCCCCAGACCCGACGCTGGGCTCCGACGACCTGCTGGCGCTGATGCCCGATGACCTGCGCCAGCCGGTGGACATGCGCGAGGTGATGGCGCGCATCGTGGACGGATCCGAACTGCTTGAATTCAAGGCGCGCTACGGCATGGCCACCGTGTGCGCGCAGGCGCGCATCGACGGCCGGCCCGTGGGCTTCATCACCAACAACGGGCCCATCGACGTGGCCGGGGCCAACAAGGCGGCGCACTTCATCCAGTGGATGTGCCAACTGGGCCACCCCATCGTCTACCTGCAGAACACCACGGGTTTCATGGTGGGCAAGGACAGCGAGCAGGGCGGCATGATCAAGCACGGCAGCAAGATGATCCAGGCCGTGGCCAATGCCACGGTGCCGCAGATCACGATCCAGTGCGGCGCCAGCTTTGGTGCGGGCAACTACGGCATGTGCGGGCGCGGCTATGCGCCGCGCTTTCTCTTCAGCTGGCCCGGCGCCAAGACCGCCGTGATGGGCGGTGAGCAGGCCGCGCGCACCATGCAGATCGTGACCGAGGCGGCGCTGGCGCGCAAAGGCATCACGCCCGACCCTGCCGAGTCGCAGGCCCAGTTCGACAAGATCGTGGCCATGTTCGAAGCCCAGGCCGATGCCTTCTACACCAGCGGCCTGCTGCTCGACGACGGTGTGATCGACCCGCGCGACACGCGCGCCGTGCTGGCGCTGTGCCTGGGCACCTGCGCCGATGCACAGGCGCGCCAGGTGCATCCCATGCAATTCGGGGTGGCCCGCATGTAGAAGACGACTGCCTCTTTTTTGCACTGGTCCCCACAAAAAATCAACGGAGACAAACCATGCAGTTCACGCACGAGCACCGCGAGATCCAGAAGACCCTCAAGCGCTTCATCGACGAGGAGATCAACCCCCATGTGGACGAGTGGGAGGCTGCCGAGATCTTCCCCGCGCACGAGGTCTTCAAGAAGATGGGCAATCTTGGCCTGCTGGGCCTGTGCAAGCCCGAGGAATACGGTGGCTCGGGCCTGGACTACTCCTACTCCGTGGCCATGGCCGAGACGCTGGGCCATGTGCACTGTGGCGGCGTGCCCATGGCCATCGGCGTGCAGACGGACATGTGCACCCCGGCGCTGGCGCGACATGGCAGCGAGGAGCTCAAGCGCGACTTCCTGGCCCCCGCCATCGCGGGCGACATGGTGGGCTGCATCGGCGTGAGCGAGCCCGCCGCAGGCAGCGACGTTTCCGGCATCAAGACCACCGCACGCAAGGATGGCGACGACTACGTGATCAGCGGCCAGAAGATGTGGATCACCAACAGCCTGCAGGCCGACTGGATGTGCATGCTGGTCAACACCGGCGAAGGCCCCGTGCACCGCAACAAGAGCCTGGTGATGGTGCCGCTGCGCGACGGCGCCGGCGGCCAGTTGACCAAGGGCGTGGAAGTGGCACAGAAGATCCGCAAGATCGGCATGCACAGCAGCGACACGGGCCTGCTCTACTTCGACGAGGTGCGCGTGCCGCAGCGCTACTGCATCGGCGTGGAGGGCCAGGGCTTCATCTACCAGATGCAGCAGTTCCAGGAAGAGCGGCTGTGGTGCGCCTCCAGCACGCTGGAATCGCTGAGCAACTGCATTGGCTGGACGATAGAGTGGGCGCAGGAGCGCAAGCTCTTTGGCGGTGCGCTGGCCGACCAGCAGTGGGTGCAGTTCAAGCTGGCCGAGCTCAAGACCGAGGTGGAGGCTTTGCGCGCTCTGACCTACCGCGCCTGCGAGCTCTACGTGGGCGGGCAGGACGTGCTGGAGCTGGCCTCCATGGCCAAGCTCAAGGCGGGCCGGCTGAACCGCGAGGTGCCCGACACCTGCCTGCAGTTCTGGGGCGGCATGGGCTTCACGCTGGAGAACAAGGTCTCGCGCATGTACCGCGACGGGCGTCTGGCCTCCATCGGTGGCGGGGCCGACGAGGTGATGCTGGGCATCCTCGCCAAGACCATGGGCATCGCCAAGCGGCCCACAGCCCACTGACAGCAGGCCCGAGCATGCACGACGCACTGCTGATCGACCGCGCGCCGCTGGGTGCCGGCCTTTTCTGCGAGACCTGGACCCTGAACGAACCGGCCAGCCGCAATGCGCTGACCGATGGCATGGTGGATGCCCTGCTGGCAGCCTGCCAGCGCGCCCAGAGCGATGCCGCGCTGCGCGGCGTTGTGCTGCGCGGCGCGGGCGGGCACTTCTGCGCCGGCGGCAGCCTGGGCGGCTTTGCCAGGGCCATCGGCCAGCCACTCGATGCTGGCGTGCCCGACCCCCTGGTGCCGCTGAACCGCCGCTTCGGCAGCCTGCTGCAAGCGTTGTGCGGCCTGCGCCAGTGGCTGGTGATCGCGGTGGAAGGCGCCGCCCTGGGCGGCGGCCTGGGCCTGGCCTGCTGCGGCGACCTGGTGCTGGCAGACGCCGATGCCCAGTTCGGCGCGCCCGAGGTCACGCTGGGGTTGGTGCCAGCGCAGATAGCGCCCTTCGTGGTGCGGCGGCTCGGACCTTCTGCGGCCCGGCGCTGGCTGCTGTCAGGTGCGCGCAGCGGGGCAGTGGCCGCGCAACAGGCCGGGCTGGTGGATGAAGTCATCTATGGCGCGATGGATGAAGCCGTGCAGGTGGCCGTGCAGCGCCTTGCCACCGCTGCACCCCAGGCCATTGCCGCCACCAAGCACCTGCTGGCGCAGGTGCACAGCGCCCTGCCGCTGCCCGCCCTGCTGGACGATGCTGCCCACCTGTTTGCCCGTGTCCTGCGTGGACCGGAGGCACCACAGGGTCTGGCTGCCTTCACGGCCCGCAAGGCACCGCCCTGGAGTACGTCGGCATGAAGAAGATATTGATCGCCAATCGCGCAGAGATCGCCAGGCGCATTGTGCACACGGCACACGCCATGGGCATCGCCACCGTGGCGGTGTACTCCGACGCCGATGCCCAGGCCCTGCACGTGCGCGAGGCTACGCAGGCCGTGGCGCTGGGGGGCAGCGCCAGTGCCGACAGTTACCTGCGCATCGACAAGTTGATCGCCGCCGCGCATGCCACGGGGGCCGACGCCGTGCACCCGGGCTATGGCTTTCTGAGCGAAAACGCCGAGTTTGCGCAGGCAGTGGTGGATGCCGGCCTCTCCTGGATCGGCCCGCCTCCGGCCGCCATCCGCACGCTGGGCAGCAAGGCCGGTGCCAAGGCCCTGGCCCAGGCGCAGGGCGTGCCCTGCCTGCCCGGCTATGCGGGCAGCGACCAAAGCGATGCGCGCTTTGCAGCCGAGGCGGAGCACATCGGCCTTCCGCTGATGGTGAAGGCCGTGGCCGGTGGCGGTGGACGCGGCATGCGGCTGGTGACCGATGCCGCGCAACTGCCCGCAGCGCTGGCCAGCGCCCGGTCCGAAGCGCTGGCGGGCTTTGGCAATGGCGACCTGTTGATCGAGCGTGCACTGCTCAACCCACGCCATGTGGAGGTGCAGATCTTTGCCGACATGCATGGCCACTGCATCCACCTGGGCGAGCGCGACTGCTCTGTTCAGCGGCGCCACCAGAAGCTCATCGAGGAATCGCCCGGCCCCGCTGTGGACGCTGCCCTGCGCGAGCGCATGGGCGCCTGTGCCGTGGCGCTGGCCCAGGCTGCTGGGTACGTGGGCGCCGGCACCGTCGAGTTTCTGCTCGATGATTCAAACCAGCACAGCAGCTTTTACCTGATGGAGATGAACACCCGCCTGCAGGTTGAGCACCCTGTGACCGAGGCGCTCACCGGCCTGGACTTGGTGGAGTGGCAGATCCGCGTGGCGCGCGGCGAGCTGCTACGCTTGAAGCAGGAACAGATGGCCTTGCAGGGCCATGCCATCGAGGTACGGCTGTGTGCGGAAGATGCGCATTTCACCCCGCACACGGGGCGGGTGCTGCACTTCGCCACACCGCCGGCCACAGCCTTCGAACGCACGCCCCTGGGCGGACTGCGCTTCGACCATGCGCTGGAGGAAGGGACCGAGGTCACGCCCCACTACGACGCGATGCTGGGCAAGCTCATCGTGCACGCTGCCACGCGCGGCGCGGCCATCGATGCACTGGTACGCGCATTGAACGGCACCACGCTGCTGGGGCTGCCCAGCAACCGCGCATTCCTCGCAGCCTGCCTGGACCACCCGCAGTTTCGCGCGGGGCAGGCAAGGGTGCCATTTCTCGCCCAGGAGTCCGAGGCACTGCGCGCGGCGTTGCTGCAGCAAGAAAAGCCAGCACTGGTGCCGGGCGCCATGGCGGCCCTGTTCCCTGCGCACGCGACCACCCTGCCCTGCGGCTTTGCCCGCCCTGTGCGGCTGCGCCACCAGGGCCAGGCCTGGCCGCTGACGGTACAGGACATGGGCCGTGGGCATTTGCGCATCGAGCAGCGCCCCGGCGAAGTCACGGACATGCACATGGCGCCATTGACCGGCGGCCGCATGCAATGCACCGTGGGCGGGGTGGCGCACACGCTGCGCGCGGCGCAGGTCGGCCCCCGGCGCTGGCACTGGCAGGCGGGCGCCGTGGATGGCTGGGTGGAAGACGCTTCGTGGGAGCCCGCAGCACGCGCGGGCACGGAAGGCGGTGCATCCGAATTGCGCGCCCCCTTCAATGGCCGCGTGGTGGCTGTGCCCGCTGCTGCGGGCCAGGCGCTGGCCGCTGGGGCCACGGTGGTGGTGCTGGAGTCCATGAAGCTGGAACACAGCCTGTCATGCCCCGCGGCAGCCACCGTGGCCGAGCTGCTGGTGGCGCCCGGCCAACAGGTGGCACCAGGCCAGGTGCTGGCGCGCTTTGCGGTGAAGGAGGCATGAGCCCATGAACAACACCCACCTGCCAACGACCGACGAAGCGAGAACGGATCGCGCGGCCTTGACCGACACGGTCACGCGCTTTGCGCGCACCGAGATTGCGCCGCATGTGGACGCATGGGATGCGGTGGGCGAATTCCCACGCGCGCTGTACCGCCGTGCGGGAGACCTCGGCCTGCTGGGCCTGGGCTATCCCGAACAGTATGGCGGCACGCCCGCCAGCTATGCGCTGCGCCTGCCGCTGTGGCAGGCCCTGTGCCGCTACGGCACCAGCGGCGGCGTTCTGGCCAGCCTGCTGTCGCACAACATCGGCCTGCCACCGGTGCTGGCGCATGGCAGCGATGCGATGCGCGAGGAGGTGATACCGCCTGTGCTGGCGGGTGAACGCATTGCGGCGCTGGCCATCACCGAGCCCGGCGGCGGCTCGGACGTGGCACAACTGGCCACCACCGCGCGGCGCGAGGGCGACGACTATGTGGTGAATGGTGAGAAGGTGTTCATCACCTCGGGCATGCGTGCCGACTGGATCACCGTGGCCGTGCGCACCGGCGAGTCCGGCAGCCGAGGCAGCGGCGGCATATCGATGCTGCTGGTACCGGGCGACAGTGCGGGCCTGTCGCGCAGCGCCCTGGCCAAGATGGGCTGGCTGTGCTCGGACACGGCGCACCTGCGCTTTGACAAGGTGCGCGTGCCCGCGCGCTACCTGCTGGGGGCCGAGGGCGATGGGTTTCGCATGATCATGGGCAACTTCAACGCCGAGCGCTTTGGCTTGGCCGCATCGGCCCTGGGCTTTGCCGAAGCCTGCTACGACGAGGCCCTGGCCTGGGCGCGCCAGCGCAAGACCTTTGGCGCCCCACTGGTGGCGCACCAGGTGATACGCCACAAGCTGGCGGACATGCAGATGCGCATCCACTCCACCGCCGCCTGGCTCGAATCCGTGGCCGCTCAGGCCGATGCGGGCCACACCGGCGCCGAGTGGGTGGCCCAGGTCTGCCTGCTCAAGAACCACGCCACCCAGAGCATGCAGTTCTGCGCGGACCAGGCCGTGCAGATCCTGGGCGGCATGGGCTACATGCGCGGCACCGTGAGCGAGCGCATCTACCGCGAGGTGAAGGTCATGATGATCGGCGGCGGTGCCGAGGAGATCATGAAAGACCTGGCGGCCAAGCAACTAGGCATCTGAGGAGCACGCCCCATGAACAACCACAGCGACAAAGCCATCATCACCTGTGCCATCACCGGCGTGCTGACCGACCCCACGCAGCACCACGTGCCCGTGACGCCCGAACAGCTGGCGCGCGAGGCGCGCCGCGCGGTTGATGCCGGCGCCGCCGTGGTGCACGTGCACTTTCGCCAGCAGGAGGCGGGCAAGGGCCACCGGCCCTCGTGGGACCCGCAGGTGGCGCGCGACTGCGTGCAGGCCATGCGCGAGGAATGCCCCGGCCTCATCATCAACCAGACCACCGGCGTGGTGGGCCCGCACTACCAGGCCCCGCTCGACTGCCTGCGGGCCACCCGGCCCGAGATGGCCGCGTGCAACGCCGGCTCGCTCAACTACCTCAAGGTGCGCAGCAACGGCACCTGGGCCTGGCCGCCCATGCTGTTCGACAACCAGCCCGCCAAGGTGAAGGACTTCATCGACGTGATGCTGGAGACCAACACCTTGCCCGAGTTCGAGTGCTTCGATGTGGGCATCGTGCGCTGCGTGGAGATGTATGTGCAGACCGGCATGTACACCGGGCGCCTGCCGGAATACAACTTCGTGATGGGGGTCGAGTCGGGCATGCCGGCCGACCCGGACCTGCTGCCCATTTTGCTCAAGCTCAAGATAAAGGATGCACCGTGGCAGGCCACCGTGATCGGCCGCCAGGAGATATGGCCCGTGCACCAGCGCGTGGCCGAACTGGGCGGCCACCTGCGCACGGGGCTGGAAGATACGTTCTATCTGCCCGATGGCAGCAAGGCCACGTCGAACGGACCGCTGATTGCACAGCTGGCGCAGGTTGCGCGCGATGCGGGGCGCTGCGTGGCGTCACCTCAGGAGGCGCGGGAGCTGCTGGGTTTGCAAACCTCCATCGCCTGATGGAGCTGGTTGCGCACGGCTGCCCTGCGCAGCACTGCCGTGTACGGCGCGCCCTTCAGACCAACAAGGCCCCAGCATCCGTCGGCGTGGCAACACCCACCAGTTGAAGCGCGGCGTCGTCCACGGGATGCTGCTCCACGGCTGAACTCCAGCCTGCAGCGCCTGTTGGCGCGCCCTTGGGCGAAGGGCTGCCGTTGGCCGAGTTGGTCGAGTACATGTACGCTTCCGCGATCTCCTTGGCCCAAGCTGCGGCGGGGGCGTTGTAGACGGCCAGGTCGCCGGTGGCAGTTTCCAGGCCGAGCAGGCTGTGGCCCAGTTGCACGGCCACGATGCCCACATTCTCCTTGCCCACGGCGTCAAGGTACGAGACCAGGGCGCCTTGCAGGCCAATGTCGGACCCCAGCCCCATGTTGGTCACGATCTTCAAGGCCAGGGCCCCTGACGTCAGGTGCTGGTAGTTGGAGCCGAACTGGAAGGCGTAGGCCTCCCAGCTTTGGGGGGTGAAACCAGCGGCCATCTTCTGCTGGTAGAACACGGTGCTCGAGGGGGACTGGTCGTTGAACGCGCGGTTCAGAATGCTGACTTCGAGTTCGGCAGAGAGGACAACGGTCGCGGGCATCACGCAGCTCCAAGTTTAGTGAAACGCGCAGAGCATAGAGCATGGAGCGGCACCCGGCAGCCCTTGCGCGAGCGGTCGCAATAAAACATCTTTTTGCGCGCCCCCACTTTTGGGGGATATCGCCTGGCGGCGTCTTGCGCTTGAACCTTCTTGATGACTGCTATGCGCTGACGGACCGCGGTGGACAGAGTCGATCATGCTCTGGTGACATCAGGGCTCGTGGTGATCGCGGCGGCAAACAGCCAGGAGCTGTCTGCCGCCCCACCGCCGCCCTTCATGGCACAGCCGAGGTGCCCAGGCACCTCGGCTGTGCTTCACGGTTCAATCGGCAAGCCCGCCCAGAATGGCTGTAGTGCCCAGCGCCATGCCGCGCGTGCCCGGCGGCGTGGCGCTGCGCCGGTCAAACGCGGGGCTGCTGAACGACTGGGTGGTTGCGAACTTTCCCGCGGTGGCCACGCGCACGGTGGCGCCCACGGCCGCAGATTCTTGCGCAATGCCCAGGATGGACGACGCCTGCGGTATGGAGACAGTGAGCTGCGCTGCGCCCCAGGAGGGTTGTCCACAGGCCACGCTGACCAGCATGCCGCTGGACAGCATTTCGGTCCAGGCATAAGACAAAGGGTACGAACTGGAAGTACTCAGCACAAGCGTGCTGTCGATGGCGGTCAAGTCGGTATTCCAGCTGTACAGGTGGGTGGTAAAGCCCGAGCCCACCGTATGCACCGCCATCAAGGGCCCGGTCCCTGGCCGGTCGAACAACATGAATGGCTGGGTGGTGGCCAGCAATGATTGCCGCAGGCTGTTGCCGGCATTGTCGTATTCGAACAACTGCCCACCTACCGTGAGCCAGAACCCACCGAACTGGCGCGGGCAGATGCAGACGGTGTTGGGCATGCCTGCGCCCCCCGTGGTCACGGCCAATGTGGAGAGAAAGTTGCCCGTGGCATCGTACAGGCGCACTGCTGCGTTGGTGTTGCTGGAGGGATCGACAAAGACCAGATTGCCATTGGCCAGTTCCATGGCGTTGCGCTCAGACGGGCTTACGGAGCGATTGGGCGATCCGGTTGCCAGCGTGGTCAGGGCCCCTTGTGGAATGCCAGTGGCGGTGAAGCGGGCAAACTTGTAGGCCGTGCCAGACGCATACCGGTAGTGGTGCAGCACGAAGCCACCCGCCTTCAGGGCCAGCACACCCACATAGGCTGGCGATGAACCCGCTTCCACCATGGTCTCGCCGCCCTGCAGCACGCCGACGGCATTGAAGCGCTTGAAGGCGAGGTCATTGCCGGCATTTTTTCCAAAGGCCAGCACGAAATCGCCCCCGGAAAGGGTGGCCAGGTTCCACCCTTGGACATCGCTGCTGGCCAGCGTGGCCACGGCGGTTTCGGAAGCCACCACCGCTCCGCTGCTTGCGGAATGGATGGCCAGTTTGAGTATCGCCCCCTCTGTCCAAGCCACTGCAATATTGTCGGCACCCGCGCGTGCCAGGCGCGTGCCCACCACCCCCGCAACGGACGCCACTGCCATCCGCGGCGACAGGGGTACACGCATGGGGTTGTAGATGCGCAGATTGACCCCCGTGTCGGCCTGCGCACCATTGCCGCTGTAGACGACTGCAAACTGGCCGTTGTCGAGTGCCAGCACCGAGCGGAAAAAATGCCCGCTGAAGCTGTTGCGTCCCCATGTGCCACCGCCGGTTTCGACCAACGCGGCGGGCACCAGTGCCGTGGCGCCGCCGCCCGAGTTCTGCAACGCCAGCGGCACGCCGTCGGCCGCCCGCCGCGCATATCCACCCACACCCAGTTTCGCGTAGTCGCCCGCGCCGATGGCGGTTTCGGCCATGGGCGAAGCGGGCTGATGTTGGGTATCGGCGGTTGAGGTGAGATGACGTCCCATGAGGTAGCTCCATTCTGTGAACGATTGTGAAGAACGGGCAACTGGCCCGTGCGCACCATGATCATTCGATGGAACCGACGCTGGAACGCTGTGCATATATGCGGCAACCGAGGTCGGTTGCCCTTAAGCCACGAAACAAGCAGGGGCAATGATCTACCCCAAGGCCGGCATCTCAGGCAACCATCAGCGCCTTCAGTATCGGTAGCCGTTTTTTGGCGAAAGTGTTGGCTTGATCGACCAGCTCAGCGTAGTTCTCTTCCTCAGTTACTATTGCTTTGCCATCCTTGATAAGTCGTCGCCCCTGGGATTTAACTACCGCCCAAGCAAATTCAGCCCAATCAGGCGGCTGCCTCTTACCTTGCGCAAGTGCCAGCAAGAATAGTTGGTGAAATTTCGCCACCGAAACTCCTCCTCCCGTGACCGGGCTTGCCAAAAACTCCACCTCGTCGTCACCCCGTGCCTTTCGCATAAGATGGAGGTTGATTTTTTCAGTTTGCTTGCGCACCTTGGCAATCACGGCATCGCTTTGCACCGCGGCGAAGTGACCCAGCCCTGAAAGCACGATTGCAGACTGGAGAATCTGCCCAAAATCGATGCCCTGCTCCTTCAAAGCCGCTTCCAGTTGCCCCAATGTGCGCGGCTTGTGGTCCGCCATAAGGTCCAGCAAGGGCTTGTAGATACCCTCGTTCAACTGGGCCTCCCCCGCTGGCCCGGGAACCTTCAAAGCGATTGAAGCACGCTCGGTCACCAGGATCATCTTTTGCTCGTGGAGTGCTTCCATTCGCTCAACCGCATTGAGCGGGCGACGGCCTTTCACCCAGTAATCCCGTCGAAACTGCTGATTGGTGATGAAATCCCGGGCGCTTTCGCGAAGGATGGGGTTGCCAATCGACTTGAGCAGCTCCTGCTGCTCCCCGGTCATGTTGAACCCTTCCACATGGTCCATTGGGTGGGCCGAGCATGCAAATTGCAGCTTTGCGGTCTCCAGCCAATCGGCTATATCGGCAAAGTGCATGGGCAGCCAGTCGCGGTTGAAATACTCGTGCGCGACGTAGTGGCGGTTTTGGCCCTTCACGGTCTTGAATCTTTCCGCCACCTTCGGATTGGCCTGGACATAGATGGGATTGGTGGCCAGCAGTTTGTCGGCAAATTCAAAGGCGCCATCCACACGCCCTATGGTTCCCTCTCCAACCGCACCCTCAATCTGTGCATGAAGGCAGAGCAAATGGCGCATGGGTGCAAAGGCCCCCCAGCCCGGCTGGGTGTTGTAGCTGATATAGACGACTCCGCCCACCTTCAAGCGCGTGCGGATGAATTCAACGATGACCGCCCTGTTCTCATTGCTCACCCAGGTCCAGATTCCGTGGAGACCGATGTAGTCGAACTGGGGCAGGTCCTGGCGCGCCGCAAACTCTGAAAATGCTTCGTCGTACAGTTTTGCATCGGTGCCCGCCGCATTCGCCAGGTCATGCGCAAACCCCGCCTGGGAAGGGTTGAAATCCGTTCCATGCCACGTCGTAACGCTGGCCGCTGCATGGAAGTTGGTACTGAGCCCCTGCCCAAAGCCCAGTTCGCAGGCGGCACCCACCTCCGGATATACCAGCCCCTGGTTCAGAAACATGAGCTTCAATCGCAGTGGATTGAGTTCGGCGTAATAGCCAAAGGTATATCCAATTTCGGCAACGTAGCCGGCGGTCCAATCTGACATGCAGAAAACTCCCGTGAAGAACTTTTGAAACTAATCGGCAGACCGACATAAAAACTAACGAAAACTGCAAACAAAGTGAGAGATGCGCGCACCACATCTTAGATGTGCCCACAAACTCCTCGTCGCAAAAATTGAAGCTTCGTAGCAGCAAGGCGCACATCAATCACGACTCCGGCGTGAGCTTGTTTTTTAATTACGGTGCAGTATGAACAATCGCTGGAAAAAAGTATCGCTTGACAAAATTCGTCAATTCCGTTGGCGAGGCGACGACTTCTTCGGTCGCTGTGCTTGAAGGGTTGATGAACTTGCTATTAGTTTCGCTAACATCGATAAGCTACACAAGTTATCAACACTTTACGTGAGAAGCTCATCTGGCCATAGCTTGATAGGCCTATCAAAATATTCGGACCTCAAGTAAAAAAGCTCCCCCTTCTTACGAAGGGGGAGCTTTTAATACGTATCTAGTTGCCTAGAAACACATAGCTGAAAAATCAGGCCAGGACAACGTCAGCCAGCGAGAAGGTCGTAGCAGCAGCAGTGTTATTCATACCGGTGAGGACCACAGCCAGGTCGGTGCCAGCATTGAAGTTACCGTCCTTGTTCACGTCAACATACACGGTGTCAGTGTTGTCGTTGATCACGATGCGGCCCGTACCAGAGAAGAAGCCTGCGATATCGCCAGCGGCTGCAACGGTGGTCGCGGTAGCGGTCGTGTCAGCACCCAGTGCGAATGCAGACAGATCCAGCTTGTCAACTGCAAAGTCAAAGTTCGTCACGGTGGTCAGCTTAGCAATCGTCGAAACGTTGCCGGTCACGAACTTCAGCGTGTCGGTTTGACCTGCGGTTGCACCGAAGGTGATGGTGTTAACACCCTTCGAACCGGTCACGGTCACGCCGCCGGTAGGATCGACTTGAGTACCAGCGCCGGTCGCCAGATCCAGAACCAGATTGCCAGTCAAACCAGAAGCGTCGAACTTGGTCAGCGCCTTGAAGTCCGACACGCCCGTTGCATCACCGCCCAGGGTCAGCGTGCCAACCGTGCCAGCAACCGTGATCGACTTCGTATCGGTAACAACCAGGCTGTTGATCGTGGAGACATTGCCGGTAGTTGCAGCGATGTCCGACACGTTGATGTTCAGGTTTTCGATGGCCAGAATCTTCACTGGAGCAGCAAGAGCAGTGACGGCTTCTGCAAGAGACAGATTGGCGGTGTCATTGGTGCCGGTAGCGCCCTTGAAAGTGAAGGTCGAAACGTCAGCAGCGATGAAAGTGCCGGTCAGACCAACAGTCGTCGTCAGAGCAACATCGTTCACCGTCAGGCCCGTGCCGGCAGCGATAGCCTTGTGCACCACGTTGGTAACACCGGTAGCATCGCCCAGTTCCAGCGTAGCAGCAGCACCCGTCGTCGTCACGTTGATGAGTTCAACGTTGGACAGCACTGGCTTAGCGGAAGCACCCAGCAGGGCGTTCAGCGTGTCGGTGCCAGCGCCGCCGTCAATGACGTCAGTAGTGGACAGGTCGCCAGCAGCCAGATCGCCACGGAACGTGTCGTTGCCAGCAGTCGACTTCTTGACTGGGTCAGCAGCCGATGGCGAGAACACGTCAGCACCAGCCGTCAGCGAGAAGGTCGTGCCGGGAGTCACGGTCGAACCTTGGTCCGAAGGCGTGGTGTTCGCTGGGTTGGACGAGTAGTTGTAAGCAGCGGTGACTTCGTTGTTCCAAGCCAGAGCAGCAGCCTTGAACGCAGCTTGTTCGCCAGTGGCGTTTTCCAGGCCGGACAGGATCTGGCCCAGTTGCAGAGCAACGATACCAACGTTGGCCACACCAGCGGACGTGATGTAGTCCTTCAGTGCGGTTTGCAGGCCGGCGTTAGGCAGCACGCCGATGTTGCCCAGCAACAGGGTCGACAGAGCGTCAGCGGTCATGCCAGCGTAGCCAGCACCGAAGGTCTTGGCGAAAGCCGTTTGGCTTTCGGTCGTGGTGCCAGCAGCGGCCACTTGGTTCTTGAACGTAGCGTTCGATGGGGAGATGTCGTTGAACGCGCGGTTCAGCATGGTGACAACTGCGTCGGTGCCAAAAATTTGTGCAGGCATTTGAAACTTCCTATTTACAGTTAAGAAATGAAAACAAGTTGCTAAAGCAAGGCCAGCCTGTGTAGCGCACCACGCTTGTCTGCCGTGCGTGCCAGTTCAGCCCCATCTTTACAAGTTTGCTCTGGCATTATCACACGCACTTTCAAAAAAATGCCAGTGATCAAGAGCAATGCCTAGCCAACTTGGGAGCAAGTGTAGCAAGCAACCCACCGCAGGGGGCGTGACGCGGATCACAAGTACCGCGCGCTTGCTGGCAAAGCCCGCCTGCTGCTCTCAATGTTGCAGCAAGCCAACAGCCAGGAGGCTACCACTGCCCCCGGATGGCAAGGTAGGGGCCGCTGCTGCGGATGGCGAACAGGCGCAGGTTGGCGGTTTGCCTGAAGCCTTCGAAACCGAGCACCGCCACGGCACCCGGGGCGAGGCTGGGCAACGGGTGCTGGTATTCGGCCCGCATGGACACGCGGGTGGTGTTGCGCACGCGCCCGTTGTCGAGGATGGGGCTGTAGGGGGTGGTGTCGCGGTTGTGGCCCAGTTCTGCGTCCAGGTACCAGCGCGGCCCCAGGTGGGCGGCGGCGCGCAGGCTGTACTGCTGCTGGCGGCCGCCGGGGCGGGTGGAATCGGTGGGCATGTCCACGCCAGCGCGCAGGCCTATCTGCCACTGGCTGAATGCCAGGCCCGCGCCGTCGGCCAGCACCTGCTGGGGCAACACATTGCAGCTCCACAGCCAGGCCAGGCCCGCATAGCGGCCCGACAGCACGGGGTTGCTATACAGGTTGCGCAACTGCGCCTCTGCCCCCACCCGCGTGTTGCAAGTGTGCGACAGCGCTGCGGTGCCGGGTTGGCCAGCACCACTGGCGGGCATGTATTTGTCCTGCAACTGCAGGCCGGTGCCAAGATGCAAACTTGCGTAACGTGTGCCACCACGTGTGTGCAGACTGGCAATGGCGGCGCCGGTGTAGTGCTGCAGCAGGGTGGTGTTGCCTGAGGAGCCGATTTCTCCCGCCAGGCGCGAATACTCGCCTGCGAGTTCGGCCTGGGTGGTACCTGTCTGCGATGCCTGGGGGGCGGATCGGGCCAGCACGGCGGCGGCGACTTCCACGCGCTGGCCATCGGCCCATTGGCGCGCCAGGTCCATGCGCACGTCGGCGCGGGTATAGGTGCCGGGCCGGGGCAGACTGCTTTCTTCCACCGGCAGGGTGACGTTGCCGGTGGGCAGGGTGAGCGTGAGGCTGGTGATGCCAGGGGCACCCGCGAGGTTGCTGTCGCGCCCCAGTCGCAGGCCGGCGTGGCGGCGCCACTGCCAGCCGGTGCTGGCGCGGCCGGCCGCGGCATAGCGCTGCTGGGCCTGGGCCAGGCTGGCGCGCAGGGTGTCGGGCAGTTCGGGGCGGGCCAGCCACTGGCCCAGCAACTGGGTGGCGCTGAGCAGGTCGCCCACGCCAGCCAGGGCTACGGCGTAGTCGAGCCCGGCCTGGATCTGGTCGGGCGCAAGCATGAGCGAGCGTTCCAGGTGCTCGGCGGCCTCGTCGTAGCGGCCTTCCTTGTTGAGCAGGGCGCCCAGTTGGGCCAGCCATTCGGGCACGCGCTGGCAGGTGGCCACATAAGGGGCCAGGCGGTCTGCGGGTGTGCCATCCGGCACGGGGATGCACACGGCAGCCACGGCAGCCTGCGTGGCACTGGGCTCGGCACCCGCCGGAGGCACCTGAGGAACATTGAACGCAGGGGACGCCTCCTGCGCAGGGGCCGACAGGGGAGGCAAGGCGCTGCTGCCGGGACCGTCTGCCCTGGGCACCCGAAACTGCGCCTGCGCCGCCGTTGCCGCGCACATGGCAATGGCGCACATCCACACCGTGCGGGGCATTGAGCCCGGTGGTGTGGAAGCTGCGCGGGATTCGGCAGAAAACAGGTGGGGCCGCCTAGGCTGTGCCATGTGCAGTGAGGTGGGCGGCCTGGCTATCCCCCGGTGCAGGCGGGTGCTCACCCGCCAGGGTGTCCAGGGGCACAGCATATATATGGTGGGGTACGCGCAGCCCTTCCAGCAGGAAGGTGCCCATGGACTGCAGATGCTGTGTTTCCTGCGAGCCGCTGCCAACTGCCCGCGCGCCCACGGAGAACTGTCCACCCAACTGGGCGGCCATGCCCTCGCCCACCAGGATGGGGTGCGCAAGGTCTACCGTCAGATCGACCAGGCGGCTGGCAATGGTGATGGTGCGGCCCATGACCGTATGGGTACGCCGGCTGGCCAGACCGAAGGACCCCACCATGGCGGGGCCTGTCTCCAGGCCCAACCCCAGGCTCAGGGGTTCCAGGCCAGCGGGCGCGGGGTCTGGCAACAGCTTGAACGATTCCGTGAGCAGGTCGAGCGCGGCCGCGACGGCCTGCCGCGAATGGACCTGGGCGTGCTGGTCATCGGCAGCCGATGGCGGGGGGACATCGTCCGCGCCGTTCCATACCGCGACGACCGCATCGCCCTGGAAGGATTCGATGACACCACCGTGCGCCTGCACGATGCGGCTGGCGGCAGAAAAGAAGGCGTGCAGCACGGCGGCGGCCTCTTCGGGTGGGCGGGCTTCGCAATAGGCCGAGAAGTTGCGGATGTCGGCCAGCAACACGCTGACCTGCCGCGTGCTGGCGCGGATGGCGCTCGACGGCGGCTGCAGTGCCAGGGCCGCTGCCACGGGCGCAGGCAGGTAGCTGGCCAGATGCTGGTAGAGGCGGTCGCGCTCGCTGCGGCTGCGGGCATGCTCAATGGTGCCGGCAAACACCCCGGCCAACAGCACGAAGAGCGCTGGCAGCAGCCACCCCACCCACACATCGGCCAACCACAGCGCCAGGGCATGTGCAATCACCAGCGCCAGCGCATAAGCCAAGGCGGCCAGGGGCAGCAGGTACACAGGCATGCGCAGCATGGGCGAGGGCGAGAGCGCCTGGGCATCGCGCTCGGGGTTGCTGCGCCCGTTGGCCGCAGCCCCACTCTGCCCTGCCAGACGCACCAGCAACCACAACAGCAAAGCCCCCAGTGCAGCGGCCGCGGCCTGCAGGGGCAGAGCGGCGCGCGGGGTGTAGGGGGTGTGCCCATCCACCAATGCGCTCAGGATCTGTGCATGCGCAAGCAGCCCGGCACTGGCGCCGCTGAAGGGGGTGGCAATGGTGTCGTTCATGCCGAAGGCACTGGCACCCACCAGCACCCAGGCACCGGTCATGATGTCGTTGGGGACGCGGCCAGCCAGCACATCGGCGGCTGGAATGCTCACGAAGCTGTCGGGGTGCAGGCGCCACGCCACCCGCATGTTGCCCCGCTCATCCAGGGGGAGCGCAGGCAGCGCCTGACCGGCGCTGCCGAGTGTCCACGGTGCGTCCCACCATCCGCCGCGCTGCAGCAGGAGGCTGGTCTCTGAGGTGGCGCGCAGCAGCGAGGCGATGGCCAGCGAGGGGTAGGACTTGCCCTGCCAGCAGATGATGGCTGGCTGGTGGCGCACCACGCCGTCGTCCGCAATGCGGGGGCTGATGTGGCCGGTGCGCCCCTGGGGCATGTCGCCCAGCGCGGCCAGTGCAGGAAAATTGGACAGGTGCCCCAGGGCCTCCGAGAAGGGGGCCGGGCAACTGGCCCAGTCCAGCGCGCCGGATGGCTGGCCCACGCGCGGTGCGGCCTGCTCGCTGAGTTGGGGCAGGCCCGTGCCGGGACCTGACGCCCCGAGTGCAAACACCTGCGCGAGGACCGGGCGGTGCTCGCTCACGGCAGCGAGCAGCGTGGCGTCGTCGTCACGCGGGTCGGTGAAGACCACATCCAGGATCTGCTCGCGTGCGCCGAGCTGGGCAATCTGCTCGATCAGGCGCGCCTGGGTGCTGCGCGGCCAGGGCCAGGGGCCGACTTCGGCGAGCGATTTTTCGTCGATATCGACGACGAGAACACGGCGCTCCTCGGTCTTTTGGGCACCCAGGCGCCAGGCCCAGTCGCCCGCACGCTCTTCAAACGCCTGCAGCGCAGGAGCAAAGAGCAGCGAAAGCAACAGGCTGACAATGGCAGCAGCTGCCAGACCTGCCAGCAGAGCCCGGTGTCGTCCTACCGGACGTCTGTCCGCTGGCGGCTGGCGTGGCGTCAATCAACGCCCCCAGAGGGTTACGCCACTGAGCGAACCTTGGGGCAGGCTTTTCTCGAAACCATAGGCAGCTTCGGTACCGCTCGCATTGAGACCGCCGACGAAGCTGGCATTGGAGGACGTGGGAACAAACTGCCCCGCAGTGCTCACATTGCCGTTGGCCTGGATGTTTTGCGAACCCACGCTCTTGCTGGCCATGTACAGCGAGGTCTGGAACAGCGAGCGGCCAAAATCGACCTGCAAAGCGCCGCCCTGCACCGCCACTGCTTCGATGGGGGTGAAGGAGTCCTTGTAGAACTGGACGCTGGCGTTGGCCAGACGGAAGTTGACGACGCCCTCCTGGGGCAGCTTGCCTTGGGCGTCAGGCTGCTGGAAGAGCGCATTGGAGACGTTGCCGACCACGCGATTCCAGCCCGACTTCACTGCGGCTTCGTAGTCCACCACGAAGCTGTCACCCTCGACGCGTGCAGTCCAGGACTGTCGCGCCCATGCCAGTTGCGTCACCTGGGGCGGCTGCACCGGAAGCGTGGGCTCGACCACCGCAGGTGGGGGTGCGGGCGTTGGCGCCGGAGCCGGGGCAGGCGGAGGAGGTGGCGCGACCGTCACCGGGGGCTCTGGCGCAGGCGCAGGCGCCACCGGCGCTACGGGTGGGGTATAGACAGCCACTTCCACCGCTTTTTGCTCGCTCGTGAGCGACTTGACGGGGGTGGGCTCGGCGCGCAGGTCGTCCAGTGTCTGGGACTGCGACTTTTCGGTGCGTCCCGCGGTGATTTCCGCGGCGCGTGCATTGCGCGTCACAGTGTCGGTGGCCACCAGCAGGGGCGCGGCATCCCGGCGGCTGTACTCGAGGATCTGGCCCTTCATGTCGTCAGACAGCAGCTTTTCGTGGCCACTGATGCAGGGGCCGACGCTCGCACCGCAACCGTTGTTGGCCAGCGGGGTGAGCGTGATGGCGCCGGTGTACACCGATGCGGCCGTGCGTTCCATGTCCGATCGCACGACGAAGTCCGTGCCCTTGACGCCAATGGCGGCCACGGGCGTGTTCAAGCGAAAGCGCTCGCGCGCGGCTTCGCCCCAGCTGCCGGTGATGGAGCGCACCACGCCTTCATCGAGGCGGAACTTGATGGCGCCCAATTGCGGCTGCTGCGCGGAGTGGCTGTAGCTTTCGATGTGCAGGCGGCTGGCGGGGCGCACGCTCAGGCGTCCGCCGTCCACAAAGCGCAGGTGCACATGGCCACCGGCCTTGGTTTCGATGCGGTCGCCGACGCGCACGGCAGCACCCCGGTCCAGCACGCGGCTGCTGCCGTCTTCCTGGAGGATGGCGGCAGCCCCGATGACAAACGTGGCTTCACCCACGACAGCGCCCAGAGGTTGCCCGGGCGTGGAGGCAAGCGCAGCGCCGCCCATCCCCATCAAGGGGAAGGCAAGGCAGGCGGCAATGGGAAGCAATCGGTGGTTCATGGTGTGCCTTTCGGACAGCAGAGAATGCCTGGCGGCGCCAAGACGGGCGCAAGGCCAGGAAAAAACTCTGACGCCGTATTTTCGCTCATGTCTGTTTCACAGTGTGTGAGCACGGTCACACACCACTTGCCGCAGGGCTGGCAGTATGCTGGGAGCGTTGCCAGTGGTGTAATGCCGCAGTGTGCTGCTTGGCGCAGCCCGGCATACCCCTATTTGGTGCATGGCACGATCCATACCGGATCTGCATCTCCTGGCGCCCTTTTGGCGCTGTTTTTCAGCGGCTTCGTATTATCGGCTCCAGCCGCGTTTTTCCCTATCTATGCCCGTTTCCGTTCAGTTGTTGAGCCAGTTTCCTTTGCTGCAGCCGTTGGCGCGCGAAGCCCTGGAACCACTGTCGGCGCGCATGGCGTTGCGCTCGTTTGCCCGTCGGGCCATGGTGATGGGCAAGGAAAACCCCACACAGGAGCTGGGTTTTCTGGTGGAAGGCCGGCTGCAAGGGGTTGATTTCACAGTGGACGGCCGCAGTGTGGGCATGTACTTCGTCGATCCCGGCGACTACTTTGGAGAGCTGGCCCTGGTGGACGGCAAGCCGCCTTCGGAATTCGTCATCGCAGCCGTGAAATCCACCGTGGCGTTTCTCGATGGCGCTGCGGCACGCGAGCTGATCCTGGGCCATCCGGCACTGGCGCAGGCGGTGATGGCCCGGCTGGCGCAGCGGGTGCGCACGGTGATGGCACAGCGCACGCTGCTGAGCCTGCCCAACCCGTTTCAACGGCTTTGCGTATTGCTTTTACAATTGCCGCAGCGCCCGGTCGATGGGGTGGCAGAGGTCGCCCAGGCCCCCACCCACCAGGAGTTGGCCATCATGATCAATGCAAGCCGGGAGACGGTCACACGTGCCTTCCAGGTGTTGTTTCTGCACAAGGTGCTGGTGCGTGAAGGCAACATCCTCAGGCTGATGCAGCCCGAACTGATGCGCGATATTGCCGAAGGGCGCGCAGACCCCCCCAAAGCCTGATTCCTCGCCGCGGGCCTCCCGAGGAACCCGCTGGCTGCCCTCCCCTGTTTTACGGTTACTGTCTTGAGATTCCTGCTGTCGTATCTATGGCCCTGGCGCCATATGCCGCTGGTGCTGCAACTGGCGCGCCGTGAAGTGCATGCTCGCTACCGCCAGTCGTGGCTGGGCATGGTGTGGGTCGTGCTCACCCCGCTGCTGATGCTGGGCGTGTACACCCTGGTGTTCCGCCATGTCATGCGTGTGCGCTGGTATGGCGTGGACGAGGGCAACATGGCCTTCGCGCTGCGCATCTATGCGGGGCTGGCGGTCTTCGGCTTTTTTGCCGAGTGTGTGAACCGCGCGCCCAACCTGGTGCTGGAGCAGCCCCACCTGGTCAAGAAGGTGGTGTTTCCACTGGAGATCCTGCCCTGGGTGAATGCTGTCAGCGCATCCGTGGGGCTGGCGGTGTCGGCCCTGCTGCTGGTGGGCCTGGCACTGCTCAGTGGCCACGGGCTGTCTGTCACCATGCTGGCATTGCCGCTGGTATGGGTCCCCTTGCTGCCCCTGGTGCTGGGCCTGGGCTGGCTCCTGGCAGGCGTGGGCACCTATGTGCGCGATGTGGGGCAATTGCTGGGGATGGTGGTCGCCGCGCTGATGTTCCTGAGCCCGATTTTCTTTCCGGTGGAGGCCCTGCCCGAGGCCGTGCGCCCCTGGCTGCTGCTGAACCCTCTGGCCTGGATCATGACGGGCACGCGCGAGGTGCTGCTCCATGGCCGTTGGCCCGACTGGCAAGCCCTGGCCCTGTTGCTGGCCGCCTGCACAGCCATTGCAGCCGCCGGTGCTGCTTTCTTCCACAAGGTTCGCACGGGGTTCTCCGATGTCGTTTGATACCCCCGCAGACACCTCTCAGGCACTGGCCATCGAGGCCCGTGGCGTGGGCAAGCGCTTTTCCCTGTTCGAGCAGCCCAGCGATCGCCTCAAGCAGCTCCTCTGGGGCCGCTACAAACAGTACAGCCGCGATTTCTGGGCACTGCAGGACGTGAGCTTCGACATCCGCCGCGGCGAGGTGGTCGGCCTGGTGGGCCGCAATGGCGCCGGCAAGTCCACGCTGCTGCAAATGGTGTGCGGCACCCTGGCCCCCACCACCGGTTCGCTGGCGGTGCGCGGACGCGTGGCTGCCCTGCTGGAACTGGGCGCGGGTTTCAGCCCCGACTTCAGCGGGCTTGAAAACGTGTACATGAACGCTGCCATCCTGGGCATGGGGCGCGCGCAGGTGGACGAGCGGCTCGACAGCATCCTGGCGTTTGCCGACATCGGGCAGTTCATCCACCAGCCGGTCAAGACCTATTCCAGCGGCATGTTCGTGCGCCTGGCGTTTGCCGTGGCGACGAGCGTGGAGCCCGACATCCTGGTGATCGACGAGGCGCTCTCCGTCGGCGACGGAGCGTTTGCGCGCAAGTCGTTTGACCGCATCATGGACCTCAAGGACAAGGGCGCCACCATCCTGTTCTGCTCGCACGCGATGTACCACGTGCAGGCCCTGTGTTCCCGCGCCCTGTGGCTGGAAGGGGGGCGCATGCGCATGTGGGACGAAGCCCCGCGCGTGACGGCGGCCTACGAGACCTCGCTGGTGATGGAAGCCCCTCCCAGCCAGCAGTCCACCCTGGGCGCGCCCGATGCCTCGCCGGCGCCACCGACCACGGACAGCGATTCCTCACCGGCCAGCGACACCGATCGCTTCGAAGCCCGCATGAAAGCCGATGGTGCCCTGGTGCGCAAGGCGCCGGACGGCACTGCCGTGCTCACTGGCATCGAGGCCCTGGCCGATGGTGTAGCCGCCAGCGAGTTGGCCATCCACTCCGGCGTGACCACGCTGGAGGTGCGGATCCGCTTTGCCAGCGACCCCGCCCTGCCCTGTCCGTCGGTGGCCATCGGCATCGCCCACGCCAATGGCACGGTGGTGGCCAGCGCCGGAAGTGCCAACGATGGTGTGGAGCTCTCCCGCGATGCTTCGGGCGCCGGCACGGGAGTGCTCACGCTTCCCCGCCTGCCGCTGCTCAAGGGTGACTACACGGTGTCCATCATCCTGGCCTGCGAACGCGGCCTGCATGTCTATGAAGTGGTGGAGCGCGCGATCACGCTGCGCGTGGTGCAGACCGGGCTGGAGCAGGGATTGGTCAGCCTGCCCCACCAATGGAACAGCAGGGCCGGTGCGTGAACGTGCGGGCATGGCATGCCGTCCAGTTGGGCGAATCGCAGATGGATGAAACCCGGGCGCTTTTTGCGCAGGTGTTCGGGCACCCCATGAGCGAAGCGCTCTGGCGCTGGAAGTACGACGGCGGCCGGGGCCGCGCCACCGGTACGCGCAGCGAGGATGGAGCCCTGCTGGCCCACTACGGCGGGACGGCCCGTACCCTTCTGTGCGAGGGGCAGCCGCTGCAGGCCGTGCAGTTGGGCGATGTGATGGTGAAGATACAGGCGCGCGGCATCCTGTCGCGCCAGGGGCCTTTTGCCACGGCCACCCAGGCCTTTTTGCAGGACCATATCGGCTCACCCACCGGTTTTGCACTGGGATTCGGGTTTCCCAGTGCGCGCCACACCCGCCTGGGTGAAAAGCTCGGCTTGTACACCCCACTGGGCGATGTGCTGGAGCTGCGCTGGAGCACGCCCTCCTGCCCTGCTCCGTTCTGGAAGCGCCCCTGGGTCAGCGCCCCCGTGGATTGGAGCGCGGCGCACACCGATGCCCGGCTCGATACCCTGTGGCACGCCCTGCGCCAAACCGCGCAAGGCTTCGTGCTGCCCCAGCGCGATGCGCGCTGGTGGCGCCATCGCTTTGCAAACCACCCCGATGGCCCGTACCGCTGCTGGTGGGTGCGTGGCCGCTATTCGCGCCGCATCCTGGGTGCCGTGGTGCTGCGCCCAGGCCGGGACGCTGCGGCTGACTGGGAACTGCTGGACTGGCTGGGGGCCGTGCAGGACACGCCCACCCTGCTGGAAGCCGCCCGCGAGCTGGCTGCGCAAGGCGGCGCCAGTGCGCTCACCGCCTGGTTGAGCCAGCCCCTGGTACGCCACCTGCAGGCGCTGCCGCCGCCACCCGATGGTGTACTGCCCACCGAACAAACGGCCTGCCCCTACTGCGTGACGCAACGCATGGCACCCGAGGTGCCTGACGCACTGCGCAACCAGCCCTGGTGGCTGACCGGTGGCGATACGGACTTTCGCTGATCATGTCAGCCGCTCCCACACTGTCCCCATGGAGCCTCAGGGCGCAGGCGCCCGAGTACGGCTGGCTGCTGCCCGCCATGGCGCGGCTGCCCGATGCGCTGGCCTACCCCCTGGCCCGCTGGCGCGGCGCCGTCAATGCGCGCCATGACCGTGACTGGGTCTCGCTGAGCCTGGGCCACCGGCATGTGGCCGCCATGGCCGAGCAGGGCCTTGCACAGCTGCTGCCACCCGAGCAGGTGGCGGGCGCACTGGTGGAGCGCTTCGAAACCGTGGCCCGCGAAGAGATGGAAGCGCGGGCACTGCAGTTGCGGGGGCTCTCGCATTTCGACATCGAGGCGGCGGACGCACTCGCCACGCTGGCCACACGCCCCAAAGACCGCGGACTGGTGCTTGTCACCCCCCACCTGGAAACCTTTGTCTTGGGCATCGCCGCGCTGGCCAGCACCGGCACACGCATCCATCCGGTCATGTCCATCGTGTCGGAAGACTCCCGCGTGCACCCCGCCATCCGCGCACACTTCCGGCTGAAATACAGCGGGCTGGAGCGCCACCTGCAGGGAGGCAAACTGGCAGACGCGGAAACCTCGATGCGCTATTTCTACCGCGTGCTGACCCAAGGCGACGCGGTGGTGGTGCTGGCGGATGCCCCCGCTGCGCCCGATGGTCCCGGTGTGTGCCTGCCCTTCCTGGGCACGCAACGCAAGGTGGCCCAGGGCGCACTGCGCCTGGCCACGCAGTCGGGCAGCCTGCTGGCCGCCTTTGCCTGCCACGCCCACGGTGGGCGCCGGCATTCGGTAGCGCTGTCGCCGCTGTGGGACCCGAAGGACGATGCGCAGGCCACCTACGCCCAGGCCTTTGCGTTCATGGAACGGCACATCCGCGTGAACCCGGCGCGGTGGTGGGGATCCCACCTGCTGCCGCTGTACCCGGCCTGCTGAAAGACACCCTCAATCATGACCTCTGCCGTGGATGATGAATTCCTGTTCCTGGCCTGCGTGAGCCGCTGGGAGGTGGCCCGCGAGCGGCTACTCACATCGCCCTGCCTCCAGGCGGGAAAACGCCCCCTGTGGCTGCGCTGGAACGCCAGTTCCGCCGCCCAGGCGTTCAATGCCGTGATGGATGCCAGCCCCCCTCAGCGCTGGGTGGTCTGGCTGCACCAGGACGTGGTGCTGCCCGAGGGCTGGGACGCGGTGTTCAGCCAGGCCATTGCGCAGGCTGAACAGCAGTTGGGCCGGCTTTCCGTCGTGGGCGCTTATGGCGTCACCGGAGCAGGGGCACAGGCACGCCACGCGGGCCACGTGCTCGACCGTGGCCAGGTGCTGCACGGAACCGTGCAGTTGCCCAGCCTGGTGGACAGCCTCGACGAACTGCTGGTGGCGGTGCGCAGCGACAGCGGCCTGCGCATGGATGCCTCGCTGGGGTGGGACTTCTACGCCACCGACCTGGTGCTGCAGGCCCAGGCTGCAGGCCTGCAGGCAGGCGCGGTGGATGCCTTTTGCGAGCACTGGTCGGACACGCCATCGCACCCCCCGCTCCCCCGTCCCACGGCCCAGCGGATCGCGCGCAGCGGTGCCGCGTTCGAGGCCAAGTGGGAGCTCCATTTTCCGGTCACCACCACCTGCGTGGCGATCCACCAGCGCGGCGACGTGCGCGCCATGGCGCAGTCACTACTGGGTGCGGGTGTCGAGCCCCTGGAACAGGAATGTCCATGACGCCCATTGCACTGGTCATCGTCTCCACGGCGTCGAGCCCGCTGTCTTCCGAAGAATTCCGTGACGGCTGGGAGCAGTTGCACCGCCGCCTGCCCCCGCCGACCCTGTGGCTCGAAACGCCCGGCGTGGCCGGCGCAGAGGGCTTTGGCCACGCCCTGGAGCAGGACCCGGTGGCGGCCCAGTTGCCGGCCGGCGCACGCGTACTGTTGCTGCGGCACGCGCACGCAATGATCGGACCCGAGGTGCTGGAGCGCCTGGGCCGGGCACTGGATGCGCAGGATTCGCCGACTGCGGCGCATGCATTCGACCCTGGCTTCCCGCCCGCGCTGGCTCCCGACTACTGCACCGTGCGGGGCATGGAGCGCTACCTGGAACAACTGGGCGCGCGTGAGCTGCCCCCTCTGACCGACAGTGGGCAGCATGACCCACTGGTGACGCTGACCACAGTGGCCGCCGTGCGTGCCGGCACGGTGCGCAGCCGCGCCCAGTGGATACCCGGCGCCTTCGTGCACGACTTTGCCAACTACCACCAGGCCCGCCGCGAAGACATGCTGCCCCTGCTGCCCGCTGGCGTGAACCGTGTGCTGGACGTGGGCGGCGGCGAAGGCGGGTTTCTGCAGGCGGTCAAGGAGCAACGCGGCTGCGAGACCCACCTGGCCGAGTACTCTGAAGAAGCCTGTCGCGTTGCACGCACCCAGGTGGACCACGTGTGGCAAGGCGACTTTCTCACGCAAGCATTCACCGGTCTGGCACGGCAGGGAGAGGGCGCATTCGACTGCATCAGTTTTCTGGATGTGCTGGAACATGCCAACGACCCTCGCGCCTGGCTGACCAGGGCACGGCTCCTGCTTGCACCGAGGGGGTCGATCCTTATCTCCATCCCCAACGTGGGCCACTGGGGCGTGATGGCCGACCTGATTGAAGGCCGCTGGGATTACTGTCCGCTGGGCATCCACTGCGTCACCCATGTGCGCTTCTTCACGTGGAAGACCCTGCAGGACCTGCTGGCCAGCGCGGGTTTCCAGGTAGAGCACCTGGAACGCGTGCAGGTACCCGCCCCCGAAGACTGGGCCCGCCACTGGGCGCATAGCCCGCGTCTGAAGGCAGACGCGGGCAGCTGGGACACCTACGCGTTCCTGGTTCGCGCCACCCCTCTCAAGGAGGCTCCGTGGGCCTGAGTTGCTGCGCCGTTCTGGTGAACTACCGGGGTGCCGCCGAGATTGCCGCGGCGGTGGAGTCGGTGCTGGCCGATGCGCCGGGCATCGAGGTGCGCGTGGTCGACAACAGCGATGACGGGCACGAGTGGGCCCTCTTGCAGTCCCTGCTGCCCAAGTCAGTGCACTGCCACCGTGCCGATGGCAATATCGGATTTGGCCGGGGCTGCAATCTGGCCGTGCACGCTTCGTCTGCCGACTGCTTTTTCCTGGTGAACCCCGATGTGCGGTTGGTCAGGGGATGCACACGGGCATTGATGGACGCGCTGGCGGATGACGCTACCCTGGGAGCGATCGCGCCCCGGCAGTTTCTGGACCCCGCCCTGCAATGGCACCTGCCCCCCAGCTGGTTGCCTACGGCAGTGCGCGCATGGGCCACCGAACGCGCCCGCAGAGAGCCCACTATCCGCGGCCGGGTCCGCCATGCCACGGGTGCAGAGGCCTTGCGCCACTGGCAGGCCCACCATGCACCTTTGCGCCAGCGGGCGCTTTCAGGCGGTGCGCTCATGGTGCACCGACGCGCGCTGGACGTGGGCGGGGACCTGTTCGATCCACAGTTCTTCATGTATTTTGAGGACTCCGATCTCTGCATGCGCTTGCGCCACCAGGGCTGGGGCATGGCCATGGTGCCCCAGGCACACGCCGTTCACGCGTGGCGCAATGCACCCCACAAGCAAGGCCTGATGGAGGCAGGCGCCGCCGTCTACTTCGCCAAGCACTATGCTGATGACCGCTGGCTCCACAAAACCCAGGGCCTGCAGAACCCGCACCCCGGCGCGATGGAAGAACCCAGCCAGCCGGGTACGCGGGCCATCGAAGGTATCGAACTGGCGGTGCCTGAATCACTCCAGGCGGGATGGGTGCTGGAACTCAGCCCCGACCCGTTACGGCAGATCTGCATTGGACATCTGGGAACCGGGGAACGGGCACGTGCCTCTTACCGGACACTGGAGCATTTCGGAGCGGGCCCTGTGTTTGCCCGCTTGCGCAGCAGTCGGCAGGAGCAGACCGGGGTGCAGGTGATGGCCACGTTCGAGCCGCCGCACAACCGCCCCCAGGAGGCTGGAGCGGGTTCGACAACCTGAGAACGGCGCCTCTGCGGCGGGATGACACATCCTGTAGCGCGCTGGTCACCTGCCACTCTGCGAAAATCCCGCACAAGACAGGGCGCATGACAAGATCGCCTGGTACTCCATTGCGATGCAGCACCTCCCTGCGCCATACGTCCGCCGGGCTGGTGCATGCAGCACTTTTTTCTTCGCCAGGCTTGCCCGGCATTTCGATTTCTTGGGAGTGAGTACATGTCTACTCTTGGTTTCCTTTCCACCCCACCGGGCAGGTCGTCGCCACGCGCCGCGGCCCTGCAGCTGGCGATGGCCACAGCAGGCATCGCGCTGAGCGGCCAGGCATTGGCGCAGGCACCCCAGGCTGCGGCGCCTGGTGCAACGGCGCGCCCGACTGCAGCAGCTCCGGCATCAACACCCTCCCCTGTGGCCGCGGCCCCTTCAGCGCCATTGGCCAACATGGGTGGGGCAAACCCCTTCGATGCACAGCGCAAGGCCTGGCCGGACCGTGTCCCGCCGGTACCACCACCACCACCACCACCGCCGCCAGCGGTGGTTACCGACCAGGACCTGCAGTTGTACGGCGTGGTGATTGCAGGCAGTGTGAAAATGGCCAACGTGCGCCTGGGTCCGCGCTTTGCCGGCGCAGCCACGGAGGGGCGCCCATTCTCGACGTTCCGCGAAGGACAGGCATTGGGAGAGTTCACATTGGCACAGGTCCACCCCACCCATGTGGTTCTGTCGGCGCCCGGTGGGCAGCAGAGCATCTATTTCACCAAGAAGACGGACAGGGCCGCCGGCCCGGGTGCACCCGCTCCCGTGGCCCAGAGCCAGCCCCCCGTTCAAGGCGCTACGCCTGTAGTGCAGGCACCTGGCGCAGATCCCGCCAACGCCCAGTCAGCCGCCGCAGCGGTCACGCCCCCACCCGGGACCAACGTCGCACAGGCCGCCCAACAACAGGCGGCGGCAGCGCCAGCAGCCGCCCCTGCAGCCAATTCACCAAACGCAGCCAACACGGTATTCAACAGCCTGTCCGAAGCCCTGAATGCTGCTCGCAACAACGCCAACATGCAGCAGAATCAGGGCGCCAATCCGTTCCAGGTTCCCAGCGCACCCAGGCAGTAAGCCGGCGGCCGGCTCCACCAGGAGCGGGCTGGCGGCGCCTTCCGACCCCAAAGAAAAAGGCCCCTCGGGGCCTTTTTTTGGATCTGCAACCGCCTACTACTGCGGCCAGACCTTTCCTTTGCTGACGAAGGAGCCGTTGCTGTTCTTGTAGCCGAAATAGATTTCGACGTTGAAGGCACGCAGGTCGTCGGCCGTCAGATCCAGCGTCGGGGTGAACTTCAGGCTGGCGGCGTTGGTGATCTGGCTGCTGTAAGCCACCGTTTCAGGTGCCGGCAGAACCAGTTGGGCCCACTTGTCCACTTGGCGGAAGAACCAGACATCGGTCGCGAAGAACAGGCCGTTGGCTGGAATGCGCGCGGCAATCCACACACTGGTCTTCGGGCTGGCCGTTACATCCGCAGCGGATTGCGCCAGGGTGATGTCCAGCTTGAGCGCCTGGCCTGCGGTGGACACAACCGAAGTGGTCACCGTTCCAGCCGTAGGGGTCGTGGGGGTGGTCGGGGTGGTGGGCGTGGTCGGCGTTGTAGGTGTCGTCGGCGTGGTGGGGGTCGTCGGCGAAGCTGTGTCGACAGGATCCGGGAAGGGGCTGGTGGTCCACGAAATGGTGGCGTAGCCGGCCGCGTACTTGGGCATGTCCACGTCGATGGCGCCCTGGTAGTCGAAGAGCGCAGCGCCGCTCAGCTGGCGCACGTAGAGCCACTGGCCCTGGTTGGTGCTGCCACGGTTGGCGTCGAGCTGGCCGCCCACGAAGCGCAGCGTGCCGCCGCCGTCGTGCACGACGAAATGGTCGGTATCCTGGGTCACCAGGCGGGCAAACGAGGTGTCGATGCGCTCGCCCGTCTGTGCGGACTGGTATTCGTTGCCACTCAGGGCGGCGACACGGGTCGGCTCCTTGCCGTAGCGCAGCACGAAGGCCGACTGTGTGCCCTGGGGCGCATAGCCCGAGAACAGGAACGAGCGTGTACCGGCAGGAATGAAGATCTTGAATTCCTGGTTCTGCATCTGGAAACCAGTGAACTCAGGCAGGGAGAGGGAACCGCCGCCAGGAAAGGCGCAGCCGCCGGTGCCGAAGCCGATCGCGCAGCCGGTCACGCCGGTAGGGGCGTACTGCTCCTTGAAGCCGACCTTGGTGTCAAAAGAGTAGTTGAAACTTCCGCCCGGCGGAGGCAGCGCAATCTTGTGCGCCGACTGGTGCATGGAAACGAAGTTCGCAGCCTGGGCAAATGTGCCCATCGCAGCCAAAAAAATAACAATTAGATACCGCATTGCATCCGCCCAAAAAAAAAAGGCCGCGAGCTCTCGCCGGCGGCCTTTTTACTAAAGACGCAACTTCTTAGTTAGAAGGAGCGTAGTGCCACGTGACTTCTGGGCCAATCGTGTTGATGTAGGTAACAACGCCAGGACCGCCCGACTTGCCCAGGTTCACAGAAGGAGCCGAGGTTTGGCCAACGGAAACCGTTGGGTTTGCGTAGCGAACGTTAGCCCAGCCAGCGGTGAACGAACCCACGCTGATCTGGCTACCGAAGGCCAGCCAGTCGTGTTCGAACACGCTGGTAACCGAAGCGGCAGGCAGAGGCGAGATGTTGAACGCTGGACCGGTGATGCGGTTTTCGCTGTAATCGAACACGTCAGCAGCGATAGCAACCTTCGCTTGGAAGGGGTACTGGCCGCTGATGACGTTACGGTACGTCAGCTTCGTTGGGAACGTGAAGGAGACCAGCGAAGACTGGCTGCCACCGACAACGTAAGGCACGACGAAGGAGGTCTTCCACAGTGCATCTTCGATGTCAGCAACGGTAGCTTGCGAACGTGGAGCGCCCAGGCTGGAGTCAACACCGATGTTTTGCTTGATGCGGTTGTTGTAGTCAGCCAGTGCCAGGGTAGGCAGCGAAGCGTTTTGGCCGTTGATGGCGTTCGAGATCGTCAGGAAACCAGCCAGCACGTTAGGCGTGTTGGTATCGGCAACCACAGCTGGAGCTGCGTCGAAAGCGGCCTTGATGGCAGCCTTGGACACGCCAGGAGCGTTAGGAGCGATGTCGAATGCTTGCGATTCGATGATCGTGATGTAACCGATGTTGGTCAGAGGCGAGCGGCCTTCGCCACCACCGCTCACGATCACTGCTGGGGTAGCAGCGGTCGCGAAGTTGTTGGAGTTAGGCAGCAGGATCGAATCGTCGCTGGACGTCACGACCGAGCGGGTCGTTTGGCCATTGGCACCAGCAGCTTGGCTGGCCAGGGTACCGACCCACACGTCGCCAGGCGACAGGTAGATCAAGAAGTCAAGACGTTCTTCAGAGCGCTCGTTGTCGTGAATCACGACCTTGGCGACCACGGATTGCGTCAGGCTCGTGTTGATAACCTTCAACTCACTTTGCCATCCCCCACCGATGAAATACGAGGGAGCGACCAGCAAATCACCCAAACCAGCGTGATTCACGGTCACAGCGTTTGCAGCACCAGCAGCGAGCATGGCGCCCATTGCTACAGCAAGAAGTTTCTTCTTCATCACAGATTTCTCCATAAAAATTAAAAAAAGCACCTGAGCAAGCCCACACTCATAGCTTTACAAGTTTACACCAGATACTTCAACAATCCGCCCCGCGTACACAATCTAGACAAGCGGACTCTATGGACTGTTGATTCGCATCCTACACAATCGCCCCCCGGTTTGCGCAGGGGGGCGTAGATAAAATGTGTTTGGTGTCACAAGTAGGGCGATGGATGTTGCACCTCTGCAACAAGCGCCCATCGTCCTTTCCTGTGCCCGACACGGCAAGCCTGCGGCCTGCCTCCTGCGGCCTGGCGGGCCAGCGGCGAGACACCTCAGAGAGCCAGACGAGCGTTGTCGCCTGGTCTTGCAGGGGTTGCCGCGGCCCTCTCATCAGCGTGACTTCAGGACGGCGTCGAGGTTGACATGCTTCCACTGCCCATCCGCCTCCAACCAGATATCGGAGGTGCGGAACGTGGAATCGGGCTTTTTCCCCGTAGGGTCAACCATCGTGAGCTCCACCTCCACGCTGGCATTCTTGCCATCCAGAACCACATCATGCACCTTGAAGGATTTCAGGATCCAGGCTTTCGCATGGTAGTCCGCATAGAATTTGGAATCCGTGCGCGCGGTGTCGATCCCATGCTCCAGATCGTAGCGTACAGCCCAATTGCGATCCACATGGGCTTGCCAATAGCGCTTGAAATTGGTAAGCACGCCTATCTGCACCATCTTCGGCTCCAGGGCCGCCGACTCGAACACGATGTTCAGTGGTTTGGACTGCGCAGAGGCCGTGCTCGGCGCAGTCGCCGCGTTGCCTGTCGGCTGCGAAGTCGCGCAACCGGCCAGCCATGGCAACACCGCAACCATGGCCGCGGCAAGCGTGATCTTTTGTGCAAAATTCTTCATGCGTGTCTCAAGATAGTGTGGAAGTTCAATGAGTCACCGGCGGCGACTCGCGGGGGATACAGGCTCCTGCAGCGCGTGAAAGAGCACCAATGGGATATGGGCGACGTGCCGATAGTTCACATCGATGATGCCGCCCGCGCCGTTTCGGCGCAACGCCTCGGCCGCCAGCAAAACGAACGGAGCCAAGACCGCAAACGAACTGTCGGTCTGCGCAACCGGCGAGCTCAGGCAGCGCATGGGAGGCATCATGTCATCGCGTCCCAGAACGGCATCGTAGTCTGCCATGATGGCGTGGGTGTCAGGACGCACCTTGGCCAGAGTGAACATCTCCTGCAAGGCATTGAAGGAGAGCGTGGTGCCCTCGCGCAGCACCAGACGGTATTGACCACGCCAGGCATACACGCCTCCAGGGTCCGTCCGCGGGACGATGGTCAACCGCGAATCCAGCCGGGCAAAGTCCTCCATGGCCCTGCGCACCGCGGGTGACTGATCGGGGTGACCCAGCAACAGCAACTCCCAGCCCGAGTAGGTCTGGCGCACCAGGGAGAAGAAGGTGGCGGTGAGCGCGGCCACATCGAATGGCTGCACCACGACCGAGACGAATGGCGTGGCCACCTCCTGGGAGGGGGCACTTTGCGCGCCCTGCGCCGGGCTTGCGCCAGACAATGAGCGCCAGCCATCCCTCATGAGCCGCCACATGCCTGGCGGTACCACGGCGCGCACCATATTCTTGGCGTGGAACAGGGCATGCGCCCGCCGCCCAGCGGTGAGGGGTGCTTCTTCGCCGGCATCGGCCAAAAGGCGGTAGTACTGCGCCATGTAGCGCGCCTGGTCGTTGGCGAGCAACTGGTGCTCGCGCACCGTGGTCAGCTCTGAGCGCAGGTGCTCCAGGTCCGTGCGCGCGGCGGCCAGCTTGCGGTCCAGGTCGGTAGCCACGACAGGGGTCACGCCCTCCATCGCGGGAACGGCGGACGACGGCAAGGTCTTGGGCGGGTTGATCGCGCGGATCGAAACGCCTGCCGCCAAGGTCCGCAGGTGGTGTTCAGGCAGCGCGCCAAGCGCGTCCATGATGGCGGCGTCCTGCGGCTGGGCTGCGCCCGTGCCGGAGCGCTGCAACGCATCGACCACCTCGCCCAGGGGCGTGGTGCGCAAGAGCGCCGCAGCATCAGCGGGCAGGCGGTCCAGATAGACGCCCAGGAACCAGCTCAGCGACCACCGGGGGTGTTGGTGGGGCTCCACCCCGCTCCAGCGCAGGTCGAACTCGCGGAACCACTCGCGCAGGCCCGTCTCGGTGGCGTTGTAGAAATGGTGGGGGTAGCCATGCTCCGGCTGAAGGAAGGCGGTGTCGATCTTCACAACCCCCCCCGGCTTGAGCACACGGCGGATCTCTTCAACCGCAGCCTGGGGGTATTGCAGGTGCTCGAACACCGCCTGGCTGATCACCGCACCAAAGCTGTTGTCCCGAAACGGCAGCCGGTCTGCGGAGCCGACCACATCCGTCATGGGGTAGCGGAAGATGTCGATCTGCACCACGTTGTCCCAGCGCTGCAGCTTGCCACCCGCGCCCAGGTCCAGCACCCATTCGCCCCGGTGCTCTTCGATGATCCGGAGCGACTCCTGGCTGTAGGGGTGGCGCGAGACAGGATCGTCCACCGATGCCTCGCCCGTGCCCGCTTCCTCGATGGTTTCCGGCAACAGCACGGGCACGCCATTGCGCAGCGGATAGGCCGTGCTGCACCCACCACACACCACCCGGCTCTCGTGCTGGTTCAGTCGTGAGCCGCAACGCGGGCAGGCCAGCAGCGGCAACAGGGAATCAAGTCGGCTCATACGATGGGTTCAAGGAAGGAAACGGTCACGTGGCAAGGGGTGGCAACGAGCACCACGTCAGACAACCCGCGGGGGCCAGGCCAGCGAGAAGTCTTCAGCGTCGATGGTCAGGTTGGGGTTGTAACAGGGGTCGTTGGCCAGCAGCGCCGGCCAGCGGGTCTGCAGGATCTTCACTTCCGAATTGAACCGCTTTTGCTTCTCCGGCGTGTCCTCGTAGCCGCGCGAGACGGACTCATGGTGGATCAGCTCGGCATAGGGTGTCCAGTGGTTGCGGTAACCCGCTTCACGCACGCGCAGGCAGAAGTCCACATCGTTGAAGGCCACGGCCAGACTTTCGTCCAGGCCGCTCACCTCCTCATAAACCGACTTGCGCAGCAGCAGGCACGCGGCAGTCACAGCCACGAAGTCCTGGGCCAGCACGGCACGGCCCATGTAGCCGTGCTGGCCGCGGGCCAGCAGCTTGTGTGCATGGCCGGCCACGCCGCAGACCAGCACCACGCCGGCGTGCTGGATGCGGCCATCGGGGTACCACAGCCGTGCGCCCACGCAGCCTACGCCGGGCTCCAGCGCCGGGCCCACCATTTCGTCGAGCCACTCGGGGTGCGTGGCCTCGATGTCGTTGTTCATGAGCAGCACGAACTCGCCCCGTGTCGCCTCGTGCACCGCCCGGTTGTTGATGGCCGAGAAGTTGAACGGGCCGTCGTCACGCAGCACCCGTATCTGCCCCGACGCCGTGCGCTCGGCCAGCAGCTGCAGCGAAGCCGCTTCGTCGCTGCCGTTGTCCATGACGATGATTTCGTAGTTCGGATAGCGGGTCTGCACCAGGCTGTCCAGGCACTGGCGCAGGATCTTCTCGCCATTGCGGGTCGGGATGACGATGCTGACCAGCGGCGGGTTGGCCGGAATACCCCAGCGCACACGGTACATGCCGGAGGCCTCGGGCGCCTCCAGCACCTCGCCCTGCAGGCCTCGGCGCTGCAGGTGCTCCTGCAGGGCACGCCGGCCAGCCTCGAAGGCGTAGCTCTTGTTGCCATGGCCAGAGGCGGTGCTGCCGGTCGCCGTGCGCCAGTGGTAGAGGATCTGCGGCACGTGCAGCACGGCGGCAGCATCCACACTGTCGACGGCGCGCAGCGCGAGGTCATAGTCCTGCGCTCCTTCGAAGCCCACGCGCGGACCACCAAGTTCGCGCATGAAATTCGCGTCGTAGACCGCGAAGTGGCACATGTAGTTGTGCGAGCGCAGCAGGCCCAGGTTGAAATCGGGCTTGAAGTAGGGATCGAAGCGCCGGCCATTCTGGTCGATCTTGTCCTCATCGGAGTACAGGACCTTGCCTTGCGGATTCATGACGAAGGCCTGCATGGCACGCAGCAGCGCATGCGGCGTCAGCTCGTCATCGTGGTCCAGCAGGGCGATGTACTGGCCCTTGGCCAGGCCGATGGCCGTATTGGTCGCGGCAGAGATGTGCTGGTTCTTCGCGTGGAAGGCCAGGCGGATGCGGGAATCCTCGGCCGCTGCGGCCTCCAGCAGCTCACGCGTGCCGGGTTTGGTCGATGCATCGTCGCAGATGCACAGCTCCCAGTGCGGGTAGACCTGGTTCTTCACCGACGCAATGGCACGGCCCACGTCCTGCGGATCAGGGTTGTAGACTGGCATGACGATGGAGACCAGGGGCCGGCGGGGCAATTCCGCCACCTGCGCCAACAGGCGCGAGAGCTTGGCGGGATCCATGGTGTCGTACTGCACCACCCAGTCGGCATAGGTGCGGGTACTGGTTGCAGGCGCTGAGTCCGGTGCCACTGCACCGGGCTCCACCGGTTCCAGCTCGTGCCCGGACCCATGCAGCATGCGCCGCAGGCGCTGGCGCACACCCTGCAGGCCTTGCGTGCGGTACACGGAGACCGTGCGCTGGAGCAGGTGCGATACGCCCACGCCGCGTCCGCGGGCCACCGAGTAGGCGGCCAGCACACTGCGCGCATAGCGCGGCAGCCGGACCGCCAGGCGCAACGGCCGGGTGATCTTCCACGAGCGCGAAGCCGTCACCGCGCGCAGTTGGTGCTGAGTGCCGTCCAGCATGGTCTGCAGGTTGTGCGCGTGGTTGCGCGCCAGCGCGATTTCCGAGCCCAGGTCGGCCGCCGTCTTCTCCAGGGAGCCGATGTGCGCCTGGGCATCGGTATACAGGGTCAGCACGTTCGCGCCGTGCTGGTGGGCCAGGTCTCGCTCGCGCATCACGGCATGGAGTTCCACGATGGTGGCGTCGCGCTCTTCCTGCACCACGTCGCGCGCGGCACAAGCCAGTTCGTGCGCCTCGCCCAGGTGGTGCGCGTCCTGGCGGGCCTTGTCCGCCGCCTGCTGCGCGTCCAGGGCGCGCTGCTGCTGGTCCACCAATTCCTGCGTCAGGCGCTGGCGTTCGTCGGCCAGGCGCGTCACGTCCTTTGCACGCTCGGCCAGTTGGGACAGCAGGCTGCGCCGCGACAGCGAGCGCGTCACAAGTTCCTCGAATGTCTGCTTTGACTGCAGCACCTGCCACTTGGTGTAAAGCTGGGACGTGGCGTCTGCCGCGCGCAGGCGGTCGGCCTGCACGCCCTCGCCTGCTCCGGCATGGATGCGGTAAGCCGCAGAGACGCCAGGCACGAACTCGAATGGCGTGCGGCTTTCCACCTGCAGCCAGAAGTCCCAATCCTCGTACAGATCGAAGCGCTCGTCGAAGGCGCATCCGGCCTCCACCACGCTGCGATGGAACAAAACCGCGTGGATGGGCATGAAATTGCCATAGCGCAGTTCGCCCGAGGCGTAGGGGAACTGAAAAATCTCGCCCACAGGCTTGCTTTGGGCGTCGACGCACTCCACCGCCGTGTGCACCGCCTTCACCGTGGTGCTCTGGCGCACGGCCAGCACCAGCTTGGCAACGTGGTCCGGGTAAAACCAGTCGTCATCGTCCAGGAAGATGAGGTAATCACCCTTGGCCGCCGCCATGCCGGCATTGGCCGCCAGCGCGCGGTTGAGCTTCCTGCCCTGCGAAACCATGGTGACCGGCACAGGGCCATCAGCCCATGCCGTACCGGGCAGGCCGTCACCGGCGGCATCCACCAGCACAATGTCCAGGTGCGGGTAGGTCTGCAGCGCCACGGACCCCAACGCCTTGGCCAGCGTGGGGCGGCCCATGGTGCGCACGATGACCGTGACCAGCGGCTGGTCCTGCGGGAGCACGGCCACGCCGCGGGCCAACAGACGTTGCTTTTCGCCCTCGATCAGCAGGGGGCCACCGGCGCGCAGGTCGGCCGAGGTATAGCTCTCGAACGCCTCGGCATATTCCGACGCCGGGAACAGCGTGAGCGCGCGAAAGCGGTTGAGCGCAGAGATGAAGCTCGCGTACGGCAGCTTCTTCTCCTGGCTCGCAAAGACCTGCATGGCCTGCTGCTTGAGCGCCCACAGGGGTGTGATGTCTAGCAGCCGGTTGGGCCGCAGGGGCGCGCTCACCTCGTACAGGTGCAGGCCCACGCCCTCCAGCCTGCGCACGGCTTCGATGGCGCACAGCGCCGTGGCGCGGTGGTCGGGGTGCAGCTCCCAGGGCGAAGGCGCGTACACCACGTCCGCTCCGGTATTGGCAATCGCCTGGATGATCCTTTGCACCAGCGGCTCGCCATAGGTGACCTCGCGATCCGGCAGGCCCCAGCACACAGGCGCGGGCAAGCCCAGCACGCGCGCCGCTTCGGCACTTTCGGACAGGCGGGTGTCCGCATACCCCGGCCCGGCGCCTTCTTCGCCATGCCCGCCCGCTGTGAGCAGGACGACGTGCACAGTGTGCCCCGCCTGCACGTGCCCGGCGATGGCCCCGCCGCATCCGAAGACTTCATCGTCGGGATGGGGCGCCAGTACGAGCACGCCACCAGAGGAGGGAGGCACGGGTGAGGCGTGGTAGGGAATGATCTCAGCCTCGCTAAGGTGCATGTTGTGCATTCAGATCAGGAAAGGAACGTGGGAACGGTCTGTGGCACCGGGCGACCCGCGTGCATCCGCAAAAAAGGCGAAGGCACGGCAACAAGGCAGCCTCCGACCGGCAGGGGCCACGAATGCGCAGCCATTGACGATGAAGGGACCGCGGTGGTTGCCAGGGCAGAGACCAGGTCTGTGGGATTTTTTTGCCAGCCGTCCACCAGGGCGGGCTGCTGGGCAGGTCTGCAATTCTATATTCTGTCGTATGCCGCCTTGATCATGCGCAAATCCAGGCCATTGCAACGGATTATTGCCATGACCATCGATTACACCAGCAATTCCTTGCGCCATCCAGGCCATTCACAGCACAGGCGATGCAAGATGAGCCCTTATGGGCGGCAATCGCCCGCATGCTCCAACAAGTGCCACCCGTCACTCCCGGTCCATGAAAGCGGCATGGCGCCAGGCCCCCGGTGCCGCGTTGGCTGGTGGAGCGAAGCGCCCACGGTTCAAGGGCGCTTCACTTCGGCGGCCGTGACACCAGTCCTTGCCAGGCGCCACCCAGCACGGCTCGCCAGCGCGCCAGCCGCTGCCCGGGCAGTAGAAAGGACTGCACCACCATTTTGCGCAGCAGTGGCGCCAGCAACTGCCAGCGCCAACCCGGCGGCACCTCGCGTGAGCGCAATAGCCACAGCGCGTTGCGGACCTGGAACCGAACGCGTGCCGGCGGGTGCGCCAATACCCGGCGCCCGAGCACCTGCACGCCGGTCTGGCCGATGGTGTGCGCCATGGACACCGCCCCGGTCTGCATGACCACCATGCCATGGTGGCGCGCGCGCCAGCACCACTCCGTGTCGACCATGTCGATGAACCAGCCGGCACGAAACGGACCCACCCGGGCCAGCGCCGGCGCCGGGTACAGGCAGCCCGACGTGATCACGTGGTCCACGGCCACGTCCGGCTCTGCCGGCGATGGGCCCGGCCCGGCGGTCAGCCGACCCTGTGCATCCACCCGCCGGGCAGGCAGGGGGTCGCCGGTGGCTTCATCACGCACTGCCGGGCCAAGCGCTGCCCAGCCGGCATCGCCGGCCCGCTGCCAGACCCCGAGCATGTCCGCCACGTAGCTTTCCGGCGGCAGGGAATCCTGGTCGAAGCTCAACAAGAAATCGTAGCCGTGGCCCAACACGCGCTCTCGCGCGATGTCCAGCGCCGCGCCCACGCCCAGGTTGTGCGGAGGGCGGTGCCACTGCACGCTGGCAAAGCGGGTCCATGGCACCGCCTGCGGATCGATGGACTGGCCGTTGTCGATGACCAGCACCTGCGCCACATGCGGCACCAGGCGCTCCAGCAAGGCCGCCAGCCGCTCCTGCTGTGGAAAATAGGCGATCACGCAGGCCAGCACGCGCGGCGTCATGGCAGCGCACCAGCGGGGTCGGACGCATCCGCGCGGCACAGCGCCTCGTAGGCATCGGCGATCGCCTCCCACCGGTAGCAGGGGGACTGCGCCAGCGCGGGCGCCGGCACCCAGGCCTGCAGCGCCGGCTGCTGCAATTGCCGGGTGAGCGAGGGCACGTCGGCGAAATAGCCACCCTCGCCGTCCAGCGTGTAACGGTTGAAGCTGCAATCGAAAGCCAGCAACGGCCGCTGATAAGGCAGCATCTCCACCAGCGAAGGATTGGTGCCCCCCACGCTGTGGCCATGCAGGTAGATGTGGCAGCAGGCACGCAGCGCGGCCAGCGCGCGCGGATCGAACAGGGAATCGATGAACCGGATGCGCGGCTCGCCCTGGTAGCGCACCAGCAGCTCGCGCCCGAGCGGCGTACCGCTGAAATTGCCCACCAGCACATACAACGGCTGGGGCGATGCCAGGAAGGCCTGCAGCATCTCGGCGATCTGATTTTCCGGCTCGATGCGGGCCACCGTCAGCAGGTAGCCGCCAGGCGCCAGGCCAAAGCGCTCATGCACCAGCACCTGCGCATCGCCTGGCGGCAACCGCAGCACATGGTCGCAGCCGTAGGCGATGACGGTACTGGTGCGGCCATGGCGCGCCAGCACCACGTCGGCGATGCCCTGGTTGTCGCTGACCACCACGTGGGCGTGGCGGATCGCCAAGGCCTCGCTGCGCTCCAGGAACCAGCGCTTGAGCCCGGTCCACTTGTCGCGCCGGGCCTCCAGCCCATCCACGTTGACGATGAGGCGCCGCGCGCCGGCCACGCGGCGCAGCCAGGGCATGAAGATGCCGCCCGAGACGCCCATGACCAGCATCGCATCCACGCGGCGCCAGCAAATCAGGAAGTTGAGCAGGTCATAGGGCACGGACCACAGGCCGTTGGCCCGCAGCGGCAGGTAGCGGTGCGCCAGGCGCGCCTCGCTCCTCGCACGCACCGTGCGCCCCACCGAGGAGCCGAACACCTCGGTCGAATGCCCCCTGCGGGCCAGGCGCGGCGCGAGCTGCTCCACACAGGTCTCGAAGCCGCCATAGCGCGCGGGCATGCCATCGGTGCCGATGACCGCGATGCGCAGCGGCCGCGCCACAGGGCCTGGTGGCTGGATCATGGCCGACGGCTCCCAGGCGCCGGGCGCAGTGCCTGCAGGACCAGGAACAGGCCCATGGCCTTGCGCCGCAACGTGGGGCCCGACACCAGCGCATGCCAGGCCAGGCGCCAGGCCACCCGGGCCCGGCTGCAGCCAGCCCAGGGCTGCGCAAGCCATGCCGGCATGCCTGCCGCTGCAGATGCAGCAGGCAGCACCCCACCCGGCTGCGCCCGCGCCCAGGCCATGGCCTGCACCAGCACGCGCTCGGCCAGCAACAGGCCGCGCCGCAACTGCTCGCCCAGGGAGCGTTGGCGCGAGGTGCCCAGCAGGTTGGCGCCATGCTGGCGGTACAGCGACAGGCATTGCGGCACAAATACCAGGCGCTGCATGCGCTGCGCCACCAGGGCGACCGCCCAGTCGTGCATCACATAGGCCGAAGGCTCCGGCAGTCGGGCCACGCAAGCCAGCATGTCGCCCGACAGCGCCAGCGTGTGACCTACCACCGGATTCGTCACCAGCAGGCGCCGGACATCGAGGTCACGGGGCACGGCATAGGGGTTGCCGCTATAGAACGTAGGCTGCAGGGGGGCGAGCGATTCGTCCACCACCTGCACGTCATGGAACAGCGCCCATGGCCGGGGCCGAAGCGCCGCAGCCTCCAGCATGGCAGCCACCTTGCCGGGCAGCCACACGTCGTCCTGGTCGGCCAGGAAGATGCAGTCGCCCGCGTCCACCCGGATGGCCAGCTGTGCCATGGCATTGAAGAAGGACATTGCGGGACCGGGTGCATCGTCGACCCAGTGCAGTTCGAGCGGTGCCCCACCGGCATCCTGCGCCAGCTGCACCAGCACCCTGCGCGTGCCGTCGTCCGAGGCATGGTCGAAGATGTGGATCACATCCACAGCCCGCGACTGGGCCCGGATCGAGGCGATCTGCTGTGCAATGAAGCGCACCCCGTTGTGGCTGCACAGGAGCACATGCAGGGTCATGCCGGACTTTTCAGGCGCGCCACAGGCCGCCGTCAGCAGGCAGCGGCAGCGAAGACTTCCGCGTTCTCCAGCGACAGGCCCTGCTGGTCCTTGGCCGACAGCAGCGGATTGGCGCCGATATCGGGCCACTCGATACCGATGGAGGGGTCGTTCCAGATGATGCAGCGCTCGTGTGCCGGCGCGTAGTAGTCGGTGGTCTTGTACAGGAACTCCGCCGTCTCGCTGAGCACCAGGAAGCCATGCGCAAAGCCTGGCGGTACCCACAGCTGGCGATGGTTGTCCTCGCTCAGCTCCTCGCCCACCCATTGGCCGAAAGTGGGCGACGCCTTGCGGATGTCCACCGCCACGTCGAACACGGAACCGCGGACCACACGCACCAGCTTGCCCTGGGGCTGCTGGACCTGGTAGTGCAGGCCGCGCAGCACTCCACGAGCGCTGCGGCTGTGGTTGTCCTGCACGAAATCGTGGTCGGTGCCAGTGGCCTCGTTGAAGGCGCGCTGGTTGAAGCTCTCGAAGAAGAAGCCGCGCGCATCGCCGAACTTCTTGGGTTCGATCAGCACGACATCGGGAATGGCCAGGCGGGTTGCTTGCATGGGAAGTCGGTAGTCAGTAAATCTTTTCTTTGAGCACGCGCATCAGGTACTGGCCGTACCCGTTCTTGGTCAGCGGCTGCGCCAGGCGCTCCAGTTGCGCGCTGTCGATCCACTGGCTGCGCCAGGAAATCTCTTCAGGGCAGGCAATCTTCAAGCCCTGGCGGTGCTCCAGCGTGGCGATGAACTGGCCGGCCTCGAGCAGGCTCTCGTGCGTGCCGGTATCCAGCCAGGCGTAGCCCCGGCCCATGATCTCCACGTTCAGTTGGCCACGCTCCAGGTACAGGCGGTTCAGGTCGGTGATCTCGTACTCGCCGCGGGCCGAGGGCTTGAGGCCCTTGGCCAGCTCCACCACCTGGCTGTCGTAGAAGTACAGGCCCGTCACCGCGTAGCTCGACTTGGGAGCCTTGGGCTTTTCTTCCAGCGACAGCACCTTGCCATTGGCATCGAACTCGGCCACGCCATAGCGCTCGGGGTCGTGCACATGGTAGGCGAACACGGTGGCGCCATCGGTGCGCTCGGCCGCGCTGCCCAGCAGTTCGTGGAAATCGTGGCCGTGGAAAATGTTGTCGCCCAGCACCAGCGCGCTGGGCGAACCACCGAGGAAGGACTCGCCGATCACGAAGGCCTGGGCCAGCCCGTCCGGGCTTGCCTGCACCGCGTACTGCAGGTTGATGCCCCACTGGCTGCCATCTCCCAGCAGTTGCTCGAAGCGCGGAGTGTCCTGCGGGGTGCTGATCACCAGGATGTCGCGGATGCCCGCGAGCATCAGGGTGCTCAGCGGGTAATAGATCATGGGTTTGTCGTACACCGGCAGCAATTGCTTGCTGATGGCCAGGGTGGCCGGGTGCAGCCGGGTTCCGGAACCTCCGGCGAGGATGATGCCTTTGCGTGCCGTCATGGGGTATTTTTTCAAAGAATCTCGGTGAGCATGCGCGCCACGCCGGTCTGCCAGTGCGGCAGGGCCAGGCCAAACGTGCTGCGCAGCTTCGTGGTGTCCAGGCGCGAATTGTGGGGTCGCACGGCCGGGGTGGGGAAGGCGCTGGTCGGCACAGGCGCCACTTCCTTGGCGATGATCTTTTCAGCGACGGGGTGCTTTGCAGCCACCGCCAGGACGTACTTCGCGTACTCGTTCCAGTTGGTCTCGCCAGCCGCCACCAGGTGGTACAGGCCCGCGTCCCCGGGGCGCTGCTGCAGGTGGCGGATGGCATGGGCCGTCACGTCGGCCAGCAGGTCGGCGCCGGTGGGGGCGCCCCATTGGTCGTCGATCACGGTCAGGCGCTCGCGCTCCTGGGCCAGGCGCAGCATGGTCTTGGCGAAATTGCCACCGCGCGCGGCATAGACCCAGCTGGTGCGCAGAATCAGGTGCCTGGCACCCGATTGGGCGATCAGTTGCTCGCCTTCGAGCTTGGTGCGGCCATAGACGCTCAGGGGCGCTGGTGCATCGGTTTCCACCCAGGGGCGGCTGCCGCTGCCGTCGAACACGTAGTCGGTGCTGTAGTGCACCAGCCAGGCGCCGAGCTTCGCAGCCTCCAGCGCGATTGCGCCAGGGGTGGTGGCGTTGAGGGTGCGCGCGAAGTCGCTCTCGCTCTCGGCCTTGTCCACCGCGGTGTGCGCAGCGGCATTGACGATGACGTCGGGGCGCAGGGTGCGCACCGTTTCGGCCACGCCGGCCGGGTTGGCAAAGTCGCCGCAGTGGTCCGTGCTGTCGAAGTCCAGCGCCGTCACTGTGCCGAGCACGGACAGGCTGCGCTGCAGCTCCCAGCCGACCTGGCCGCCCTTTCCGAAGAGCAGGATGTTCATGCGCTGGCGTCCGCAACGGCTGCGGGCTCCTGCGCATACTGGGTCTGCACCCAGTCGCGGTAGGAGCCGGTCTGCACGCTGGCCACCCAGTCGGCATGGTCCAGGTACCACTGCACCGTCTTGCGGATGCCGGTATCGAAGGTCTCGGCGGGCTTCCAGCCCAAGTCGCGCTCGATCTTGCGCGCGTCGATGGCGTAGCGGCGGTCGTGGCCGGGGCGGTCCTTCACATAGGTGATCTGGGTGCGGTAGCTCTGGCCGTCGGCGCGCGGGCGCAGCTCGTCGAGCAGGCCGCAGACCATGTTCACGATCTCGATGTTGGGCTTTTCGTTCCAGCCGCCCACGTTGTAGGTCTCGCCGGCAGTGCCGGCTTCCAGCACGCGGCGGATGGCGCTGCAGTGGTCCTTCACGTACAGCCAGTCGCGCACCTGCATGCCGTCGCCGTAGACCGGCAGGTTCTTGCCGGCCAGGGCGTTGACGATCATCAGCGGGATCAGCTTCTCGGGAAAGTGGTAGGGCCCGTAGTTGTTGCTGCAGTTGGTGGTGAGCACCGGCAGGCCGTAGGTGTGGTGCCAGGCGCGCACCAGATGGTCGCTGGCGGCCTTGCTGGCGCTGTAGGGGCTGTTGGGCTCGAAGCCGCGCGTTTCGGCGAAGGCCGGGTCGGTGGGCGCGAGCGATCCGTACACCTCGTCGGTGGACACGTGCAGGAAGCGGAAGGCCTCGCGGGCATCGTCGGGCAGCGCGCTCCAGTAGGCGCGCACGGCTTCCAGCAGGCGGAACGAGCCGACGATGTTGGTCTGGATGAAGTCTTCCGGCCCATGGATGGAGCGGTCCACATGCGATTCGGCCGCGAAGTTGACCACCGCACGGGGTTGGTGCTCGGCCAGCAGTCGCGCAATGAGGGCGGAGTCGCCGATGTCGCCCTGTACGAAGGTGTGGCGTGCATCACCCTGGATGGAATCCAGGTTGTGCAGATTGCCCGCATAGGTGAGCTTGTCGAGATTGACGACAGGCTCGCTGGAGGCAGCAAGCCAGTCAAGAACGAAGTTGGCGCCGATGAAACCCGCGCCGCCAGTAACCAGAATCATAGGGTGGGCTGTGTGAAATGCCAGCTCGGCAGAACCCGCGATTATCCCACCCTGCCCGGTTACCCGGTAACAGAGTTCAACACGGGCCTGCCGGGGCGGGTGGAAAGGCCATCAGAAATGGATGCCGCGCATCATCTGCTGCAGCGCCACCGCCTCTGCCGAAAGCTGTGGCTTTGCGTCCTTGCTGCCCTTGGCGGCAGTGGAATCCGGGAACATGCGAAAGCTCGTGTTCATGGTGATCTGGGCCACGCGCGGCACCAGCGCATGCAGCAACTGGCCGGTGATGCCCAGGCGCGTGGCAATGCGCACCGGCTTGAAGATGCAGGCCTGGGCGATCATGTCGGCAGCCTCCTCGGGGCTCAGGGTGGGCACGTTGTTGTAGATCTTGGTGGGGGCGATCATGGGCGTGCGCACCAGCGGCATGTTGATGGTGGTGAAGGTGATGCCCTGGTCGGCGAACTCGCTCGACGCGCAGCGCGTCCAGGCATCCAGGGCTGCCTTGCTGGCCACGTAGGCCGAAAAGCGCGGGGCGTTCGTCAGCACCCCGATGGAGCTGATGTTCACCACATGGCCCTTGCGCTTGGCCACCATGCCGGGCAAAAAGCCCATGGTCACGCGCAGGCAGCCGAAGTAATTGAGCTGCATGGTGCGCTCGTAGTCGTGAAAGCGGTCGTAGCTCGACTCGATGGCACGGCGGATGGAGCGGCCCGCGTTGTTGATCAGGAAGTCCACGCCGCCGTGCTTGTCGATCAGCAACTGCACGAAGCGGTCGCAATCGACCATGTCGGCGATGTCGGCGGCATAGGCGATGAACTCGTAGCCCTTGGCCCGGGCTTCGGCGCAGGCCTCGTCGAGCTTGTCCTGATCGCGCCCGCAGATGACGGTGGTGGCACCGGCCTCGGCGAACTTGTGCGCCGCCGCCAGGCCGATGCCCGAGGACCCCCCCGTGACCAGCACCACCTTGCCGGCCACCGTACCCTTCAGGCTGCGGTCGATGAACAGTTCGGGATCGAGGTTGCGCTCCCAGTAATCCCACAGGCGCCAGGCGTAGTCCTTGAGGTTGGGGCAGGTCACGCCCGAGCCCTTGAGCGCCGCCAGGGTCTCGCGGCAATCGAAGCGCGTGGGGTAGTTCACGAAGGTCAGCATGTCCTCGGGCAAGCCCAGGTCCTTCAGGACGGCATTGCGCACGCGGCGCACGGGGGCCATGGCCATCAGGCTCTTCTTGATGCCCTTGGGGATGAAGCCCAGCAGCGCGGCGTTGATGAACAGGTTCATGCGCGGTGCGTGCGCGGCGCGGCTGAAGATGTCGAGCACATCCCCCACGCGGTAGCCGACCGGGTCCACCAGGTGATAGCACTTCCTGGTGATGTCCTTGTGGTGGCTGATCACGTTGAGCGCGTTGACCACGAAATCCACCGGCACGATGTTCACGCGCCCGCCCTCCAGGCCCACGGTGGGCATCCAGGGCGGCAGCAGCTGGCGCAGGCGCTGAATCAGCTTGAAGAAGTAATAGGGGCCATCGATCTTGTCCATCTCGCCGGTCGTGCTGTCGCCCACCACCATGGCCGGGCGGTACACCGTCCAGGGCACCTTGCAGTCCTCGCGCACGATCTTCTCGCTCTCGTGCTTGGTCTGGAAGTAGGGATGGTCCAGGCCCTCGGCCTCCTCGAACATGTCCTCGCGGAACACGCCTTCGTAGAGGCCCGCGGCAGCGATGGACGAGACGTGGTGGAAATGCCCGGCGTCGATCGCTTTGGCCAGGTCCACCGTGTTGCGCGTGCCCTCGATGTTCACCGCCACCTGGGTCTCTTCGTCGGCACCGAGGTCGTAGACCGCGGCCAGGTGGTAGAAATGGTCGATCTGCCCCTTGAGCTTCTTCACGTCCTCGGAGGCCACGCCGAGCTTCTTGGCCGTGAGGTCGCCGAACACCGGCACCGCCCGTGCGGCCGACACGCCCCAGTAGCTGCGCAGGTCGGCCACCTTGTCCGCGCTCTCGCGCCGGATCAGGAAGTGCACCACGGCGCCCTTGCGCTCCAGCAGCTTCTTCACGAGCCGCTTGCCAATGAACCCCGTCGCTCCCGTCACGAAATACTGCATGAAAAACTCCTGTGAGATCTGTTCATTCTTGCCCAAGCGCATCGCCGACCGATTCAGCACAAACCCGCGCAGCCTTAGACGCTGCGCTCTACGTTTTTAGGAGCGCGCGCCTACACCTGGCCTGCCGCGCGGCGTACAGTTCGGCCATGCGCCAGAGCCACCCGGCACTGGCAACCCCCAACACCCACCCGCATACCGGAGGCCCCATGGTCAAGAAACTGCAGAAACTCAGCGCCGACAAGAAGAATGGCAATGCCCAGCTGTCGAGCACCGTCAAGGACTCGGCCCAGCAGATCTGGCTGGCGGGCCTGGGTGCCTTCTCCAAGGCCCAGGAAGAAGGCGGCAAGGTGTTCGAGTCCCTGGTCAAGGAAGGCCTGTCCATCCAGCGCAAGACCCAGGCCGTGGCCGAAGAGAAGATCTCCGAAGCGACGAGCCGCGTGACCACCATGGCCAGCGACATCGGCACCAAGGCCCAGGGCCAGTGGGACAAGCTCGAGAACATCTTCGAAGACCGCGTGGCCAAGGCCCTGTCCAAGCTCGGCGTGCCCTCGGCGCGTGACCTGGAAGCCCTGACGGCCCGCGTGGACGCACTGACCAAGGGTGCCGGCAAGGCCGCCGCTTCGGCCAAGGCGCCTGCCAAGGCCGCAGTGAAGACTGCAGCGCCTGCGAAGAAGGCCGCCACCAAGAAGGTTGCAGCCCCCCGCAAGGCGGCCGCCAAGCCTGCAGCCAAGGCCGCTCCCGCCAAGAAGGCCGCAGCCCCTGCCAAGAAGGCCAGCGCCAAGGCCGCAGCTTCCGCTTCGGCACCTGCCGCATCCAACTGACCTCCTGCCAGCGGGCCCGCCCGCTGCAGCCAGCGGCTGACACGCCTTGCGCGTGCCAGCCGCTTTTGCGTTGTGGAGCGCTTCGGGCCGTGGGCCGCGCGCTCTGCGCGGGTGGCCGCTGCCCGAACGTCGACACGTTCTAAGGACATGCCAATATTGATGCAGTGCAGCATCTGCGGCTCGGTTAGAGTAGCTGCCAGAGACATCCCAACACCGATCCCAATCGACGCGAAGAGGGCCCGCACACATGGTGAAGAAAGCGCCGCGACGCACCGCAGAACGCATTCTGGAAGTCACGCTGGACCTGTTCAACCGGTTTGGCGAACCCAACGTCTCCACCACCCTGATTTCGGCCGAGTTGCGCATCAGCCCCGGCAACCTGTACTACCACTACCCGGCCAAGGACGAGTTGATCAACGCGCTGTTCGACCGCTACGAACAGTCGCTGACCGAGCTGCTGGCTGCTGCCGACGGGGTCCGCAACGTGGAGGACGCCTGGTTCTTCATGCACACGCTGTTCGAGCTGATCTGGCAGTACCGCTTTCTGTACCGCGACCTCAACGATCTGCTGTCCAAGAACCGGCGCCTGGAAACGCATTTCCAGGCCATCCTCAAGAACAAGACCCGGGCCGTGCGCGCCATGCTGGACGGCATGGGCCGGTCGGACGCGCTGCACATCGACACGCGCGAGCTCGAGGCCACCGCGACCAGCATGGTGGTGGTGCTGACCTACTGGCTGAGCTTCGAGTACGTGCGCGACCCGCGCCGCGCCCTGGAGCCTGAAAGCGCCCAGACGGCCCTGCTGCGCGGAGCCCACCACGTGCTCAACCTGCTGATGCCCTACCTGGAAAGCGGGCAGCGCGCGCACCTGCTGGAACTTGTCGGCGCCTATGCCACCCCACCGGGCTGAGCACCCAGACGCCAGTCCATCCCCTACACCCGACCCCAAGAACCACAGGAGACACACCATGGCCAAATGGACCCCCTTTCCCCATGCGGGTGACTACAGCTTCGATGCCACCAGCGTCAAGAAGCACTGGGCCCGGCTGCACAGTGGCGACGCCGAGCCCTGCCCCAAGGACGCCGCCGTGCTCCAGGCCTGGGCGCTGTTCCACAGCGGCGACTTCGAGAAGGCCGCTGCCGCCGGCCTGGCCGCTGGCGGCCCCGGCATCACCGTGGCCAACAAGGCCACGGCCATCTACGCCAACTACCTGGAGCAAAAGGAAAAGACCCGCTTGGACCTGTTCACCCAGGTGGCAGAGCGTGCCCAGGCCCAGGCCGGCGAGGACCCGAACAACGCCAACGCCTGGTACTGGCATGCCTATGCCCTGGGCCGCTACAGCCAGGGCATCAGCGTGGCCAAGGCCCTGGCCCAGGGCCTTGGCGGCAAGGTCAAGGAATCGCTGGAAAAGTCCATTGCCCTGGCGCCCAAGCATGCCGATGCGCGCATTGCGCTGGGCGCCTTCCACGCTGAGGTGATCGACAAGGTGGGCTCGTTGATCGGAGGCATGACCTATGGCGCCAAGAAGGACACGGGGCTCAAGCTCTTCCAGGAGGCCCTGAAGCTCAACCCCGGCTCGGCCATCGCCATGGTGGAGTACGCCAACGCGCTGGTGATGCTCGAAGGCGACAAGAAGATGAAGGAAGCGACCCAGCTCTACGAGAAAGCCGCCGCCTGCGAATCGGCCGATGCGATGGAGCGACTGGACGTGGAAATGGCACGCGCCGAACTGGAGGACTGAGGCCGCCGGGCGCCGCCCCGGCGCTCAGCTTGCGAAACGGCGCGAGGCGATTTCCAGCAGCCCGTCGAAGATCAGGTTGTCCACCAGCTCGAAGGGGCGCGTCATGCTCGGCGCCATCTTCCAGCCCGCGCCGCCGGTCATGATGCAGGCCGGCTCTTCGCCGCAGTGCTGGATGACGTGCTGCACCATGCGCTCCACGGCACCGGCGATCGCATAGGTGCCGCCGCTGGTCAGCGCATCGCTGGTGTTGGTGGGGAACATGCGCACATCGCCCGTGGGCACGTGCAGGCCGGCGGTACCGGTCTCCAGCGCACGCAGCATGATGCCGTGGCCCGGCAGGATCAACCCGCCCAGGAAACGCCCGTGCGCGTCGATGCACTCCACGGTGACCGCCGTGCCTACCATCACCACCACCAGCGGCCGCGCAGGCCCCTGGGCCAGCACATGGTGGCGCGCACCGATCATCGCCACCCAGCGGTCCGAACCCAGGCGCGAGGGGTGGTCGTATCCATTGACGAGCCCCGCCTCCTCGCCCGAGGACACCACCCACTGGGCCCCCACGTCCCACAGCTCCATCTGCTCCTGCACCCGGCGCTTGGCGGCATCGCCCGCCACCACGCAGCCCAGCATGCGCTCGGGCGCCGGCAGAGATGCCCAGCTGCCTTCGGCAAGCTTCTCGATATGGTCCAGGAATTCGGCGCCATGCGCCAATAGCGCAGCCCCGGGGCGGTGGGCGTCGTACAACGCCCATTTGAGACGGGTGTTGCCGACGTCGATGGCCAGAAAAGTCATGCGGCGGATTATCCCGAGTTTTGGCCGGGCGCACCGGGCGCTCCCGCCAAAGGCCGCCCGACGACCGCCGGTCGCCGCAGTGACAACCGCGCCCGCCAATGTGAAAAATCGTGTCGCGCGCCCGTCTTACACCAGGGTGTTGCACTTTCCCGCTACAGTGGCCCTTCCTGTTTTGTGCAACCTTAGGAGATACGACATGGGTCTTTTCAGTTTCATCAAGGAAGCCGGCGAAAAACTGTTCGGTGGCAAGGATGCGCATGCCGCCACGGCGGCCGCTCCATCGCAGGATGACCTCAACGCCACGGCCGCCAAGGCCATCGAGACCTACATCGGTACGCAGAACCTGGGCGCCACCAATGTGCAGGTCGCCTTCGACGGCAGCCAGGGCAAGGTCACCGTCAAGGGGGATGCACCCACGCAGGCGGCCAAGGAAAAGGTCACCCTGTGCTGCGGCAATGTGGCCAGCGTCACCAGCGTCGAAAACCTGATGAACGTGACCAACCCCGAGCCCGAAGCCCAGTACCACGACGTGGTGCGCGGCGACACGCTCTCGGCCATTGCCAAGAAGTTCTACGGCGACGCCAACAAGTACCCCAAGATCTTCGAGGCCAACAAGCCCATGCTCACCCACCCCGACAAGATCTACCCTGGTCAGAAGCTGCGCATTCCGCCGCTCTGAGCACGGAACGCCAAGCAAATGAAGCGGGCCGCAAGGCCCGCTTTTTTCATGGCGCGGGCTCAGCCCTGCCGCCAGGGGAGGCCCCTGAACCGCCAGCCGCCCTTGCGACCCCGGTGCGCCTGGCCATCGGCATCCCCCTCGAACCCTTCGAGGATGTTGTAAGCGGTGATGCCCAACTCGGTCGCACGCTTCGCGGCCGCCACCGAGCGCACGCCGCTGCGGCACAGCAGCACGGCACGCCCACCCTCGGGAACAGCCAGGCGGATCTGGGCGTCGAAGTCGGCGTTCATGGCCATGCCGGGCCATTGCTTCCAGGCCACGGGCACGGCGCCAGGCACCTGGCCCACCCACTCGCGCTCGGCATCGCTGCGCACGTCGACCAGCACGGCCTGGCCATCCTGCACCCATTGCCAGGCCAGCGCCGGCGACACGTCGCCGGCATAGCCTTCGGCCACCCGTGGGGCCTGCAGCGTAGCGCCATCGGCATCCTGGCGCTGGCCCGAATGCTGGTTGGCGGGCACGGCCTCGTCCATGCGGCGCGGGCGCGGCAGGTTCAGCGAGTCCATCAATGCGACGAATTCGGCCTCACTGCGGCCCGCCACACGCGCATTGCCGGTCTTTTCGGCAGCGATGCTGCTGTGGCTGCGGCCCTGGTAGTCATGGCCAGGCCAGACGGTAGTGTCGCCCGGCAGCGCGAACAGCACGCCGGTGATGCTGCGGTACAGCTCGGCCGCATCACCCGACTGGAAGTCCGTGCGGCCGCAGCCGTTGATGAGCAGCGCATCGCCCGTGAACACATGGTTGCGCCAACGGTAGGACATGCTGCCCGCCGTGTGGCCAGGCGTGTGCAGTGCCTCCAGCGTCTCGCCGCCAAAGGCCAGCGTGTCGCCATGCTGCAGCTGCACGACCGCCGTACCGATGTCGCAGCCTGCGGGCACGGCCGTCTGCGCGCCCGTGTGCTCGGCCAGGCGCGCCGCGCTGGTGATGTGGTCGGCGTGGGTGTGCGTCTCCAGCGTCCAGCGCAGTGTCAGCCCCAGGGACTGCAGTGCGGCCAGGTCGCGGTCGAGCTGTTCATCCACCGGGTCGATGATGACGGCCTGGCGCGTGGCCGGGTCGTGCAGCACATAGGTGTAGGTGCTGGAGGCGGGGTCGAAGAGCTGCAGGGGGATCATGGCGGGCACGGGAGCGTTGATTCCGCCATTTTGCCGCGCACAGCGGTACCCTGTCTGCCCGGGCTCACTCCCAGAGCGGGGCCGGTTCGTCGCGCAGGTGGTTGCGCAGGGTTGCATAGTCCGGCACCACCGTGGCCACCGTGTCCCAGAAGCGCGGGCTGTGGTCCATCACGCGCAGGTGGGCCAGCTCGTGCGCCACCACGTAGTCGATGACTGCGGGCTGGTAGTGCAGCAGGCGCCAGTTCAGGCGGATGGAGCCGTCGGCCTTGGCGCTGCCCCAGCGTGTCTGCGCGCTCGACAGGCGCAGGCTGGTCCAGCGCACGCCCAGGAGTGGCGCGAAGTGCTCCAGCCGCTCGGTGAAGTGGCGCTTGGCATCGCGCATCAGCCAGGCCTGCACGGCATCGCGGATCTGCACAGGGCCCGCGCTGTGCGGCAGGCCGATGTGCAGGCGCGGCTCCAGCGGTGCGCCAGGGTCCTCGGCCGAGGCGACGGCCTTGAGCTGCCCACCACGGCCGCTAAAGCCGTGCGCAGGATCCAGCACCACGGTGATCGGACGGCCCAGGTAGGGCAGCACGGCACCGTCGGCCCAGACGATTCGCCCACCCTCCATGCGCTGTTGGCGCTCGCGCGCCTCCCCGAGCTTGCGCACGATCCAGTCGGACTTTTCGCGCAGCGCCGCGTCGATGGCGCCCAGGGTGACCCAGCTGGGGGCCCGCACCGACAGGCCGTCCGGGCCCACGCTGAAGCCGATGGTGCGCCGGCGCGCACGCTGCAGCGCATAGGCCACCACGGCGTCACCCAGCAGCAGTTCGCGTTTGGCCTCGGGGTGGCGGAACTCGGCGGGAGACAGCAGCGAAGGCAGCGGGACCGCAGGCGGCCCAGCGGGCCGGGGCGGTGCGACCACGGGAGTCCTGGCCACCGGTGGTGGCTCGACCGCCTTGGGCACCGGTGCGGGGCTTGCAGGCGGGGTGTCGAAGAAGTCCAGCGCCAGTTGCACGAGCCGCTGCATCATGGGAAAGTGGTCCGATCAGCGCGCCGTCAGTGCGGCCGCGGGATAGGCCTCGGGGTCGAGGCGGCGCATCTCGGCTTCGATCCAGTCCTCAACCTCGCGCATCAGCTCTTCCGGCTCGCGCCCGACGCTGGGGATGGGCTTGCCGATGGACACGTCCACCACGCCGGGGCGCTTGACGAAGGCCTTGCGGCCCCACACCTTGGCGGACGTCACGGCAATCGGCACCACGGGCGCGCCAGTATCAATGGCCAGGCGGGTGCCACCGGTCTTGTAGGTGCCCTTCTGGCCACGCTCGATGCGTGTGCCCTCGGGGAACATGATGATCCAGATGCCCTTGGCCAGCAGGTCCTTGCCCTGCTGCACCACCTTGCTGAAGGCCTGGGCACGCTGGCTGCGGTCGATGTGGATCATGTCCAGCCGGCCGATGGCCCAGCCGAAGAAGGGCACGTAGAGCAGCTCCTTCTTGAACACGTAGGCCAGCGGGTGCGGCATGATCGTGGGCATCAGAAAGGTTTCATAGGTCGACTGGTGCTTGACCAGCAGGATGGCCCCCTCGTTCTCGCCCTGCGGCAGGTTCTCCATGCCCGTCACCTCGGCGCGTATCCCCAGCAGCACGCGCGCGCCGCTGATGCACAGCGACAGCCATGCGGCCGCAATGCGGTACAGCGGCAGGCCGCGCACGCCGAACAGCGTGCCCAGCATGATGGCCAGCGCATAGGGCATGACGGTGGTCGCCATCCAGAGCAGGTGGACGATGGAGCGGATCAGGGCCATGGTGAAAAGGTCTTGCAAGTGGTGCCGCAGCAAAGGCGTGCGGCAGGCATCAGAGGGTGCTGTGGGTCAGACCGCCATCAAAGGGGTGGCGGCCGGCAGCAGCTGCTCGACAAACGCGGCCAGGCTGGCGTGCACCTGCGTGCCCGCGGGGTAGCCCGGCGGCAGCGCCTGGCCCGGCACGACACCGGCCGAACTGCCCGTGCATACCAGGTGCAGTTGCGCACCCAGCGCGGCGCCCGCTTGCAGGTGCGCCTGGCAACTGCCCACCACCTGCACATCGTTGCGCTCCACGCCATAGCGGTCGCTGATCTGCTCGAGCAGCCCAGGGCCGGGCTTGCGGCAGGCACAGTCCTCGTCGGGCGCGTGGGGGCAATAGAACACGGCGTCGATGCGCCCACCCACGGCGGACAGCTGCTTGTGCATCTTGGCGTGGATGGCATTGAGCGCCACCACGTCGAACAGCCCGCGCCCCAGACCCGGCTGGTTGGTGGCCAGCGCCACATGCCAGCCGGCGTGGTTCAGGCGCGCAATGGCCTCGAGCGCGCCAGGGACGGCCGTCCACTCCTCGGGTGAGGTGATGAAATCCTCACCCAGCGGGTTCAGCGTGCCGTCGCGGTCCAGGATGGCGAGTTTCATGGGAATCCCCTTGTGACAGTCGCCAGCCTAGCAGGTCAAGCCGCCAGGCGGGAGAGGTCGGCTACCCGGTTCATCGCGTCGTGCAGGCTCTTGAGCAGGCCCTGGCGGTTAAGGCGCAGGTCCATCTGCTCGGCATTCACCATCACGTCATCGAAGAAGGCGTCCACCGGAGCACGCAGCACCGCCAGCGTCTGCAGCGAAGCGGTGTAGTCGCCCGCCTCGAACTGTGCATTGGCCTCGGGCACGAAACGCTGTAGCGCGGCATACAGGTCCTGCTCGGCCTTTTCGTGCAGCAGCTCGGGATTGACGTGAGCGTCCACTTCGCCGGCCTTCTTGAGGATGTTGGCCACGCGCTTGTTGGCGGCGGCCAGGGCCGGACTTTCGGGCAGCGCGGCAAAGGCGCGCACGGCCGCCAACTGCCGTTCGACCAGGGCCAGGCGCTGCGGACGCAGTGCCAGCACGGCGTCGACTTCCTGGGCGCTGTAGCCTTGCTCGCGCAGGCTGCCGGCCAGGCGGTCATAGATGAAGTCGGCCAGCGCGGCCGAGGCATCGGTGATCTTGTCGCCGAAGGCTGGCACGGCACCGGCCAGCAGGGCATTCAGGTCCAGCGGCAGATTTTTCTCGACCAGCATGCGGATCACGCCCAGCGCGTGGCGGCGCAGCGCGAAAGGGTCGCGGTCGCCCGTGGGCAGGTTGCCGATGCCGAACATGCCCACCAGGGTCTCCAGCTTGTCGGCCAGGGCCACCACCACGCCGGCGGTGTTGCGCGGCAGCGTGTCGCCCGCAAAGCGTGGCTTGTAGTGGTCCTCGATGGCATCGGCCACCACCTCGCCCAGGCCATCGTTGAGCGCGTAGTAGCGGCCCATGGTGCCCTGCAGCTCGGGGAACTCGCCGACCATGTCGGTCACCAGGTCGGTCTTGGCCAGTTGCGCGGCCTGGTCGGCCTGCAGCACCAGCGTGGCATCGCCCATTTGCCCGGCCATGGCCTTGGCGATGGCGCGCACGCGCTCCACGCGCTCGCCCTGGGTGCCCAGCTTGTTGTGGTAAACCACCTTGGACAGGCCGTCCACGCGCGAGGCCAGGGTCTTCTTGCGGTCCTGGTCGAAGAAGAACTTGGCGTCGGCCAGGCGCGGGCGCACCACGCGCTCGTTGCCGCCGATCACGAAGCTCGCGTCCTCGGGGCTGATGTTGCTCACCACCAGGAACTGGTGCGTCAGCTTGCCAGCCGCGTCCAGCAGCGGGAAGTACTTCTGGTTGGCCTTCATCGTGAGGATCAGGCACTCCTGCGGCACATCGAGAAACTCTTTCTCGAACGCGCAGGTCAGCACGTTCGGGCGCTCGACCAAGGCGGTCACTTCATCGAGCAGCGCATCGTCTTCGATCGGGCGGGCACCGTTGCCCACTTTGGCGGCGGCAGCTTCGAGCTGGCGCGCGATCTCGGCCTTGCGGCCCTCGAACGAGGCGATCACCGCGCCGTCTTCCAGCAAGGTGGCGGCGTAGCTGTCGGCGTCCCTGAGCACCACGGGCGACACGGCCGCCTCGAATCGGTGGCCCTGCGTGCTTTGGCCGGCCGACAGGCCCAGCGCCTTCACGGGCACCACGGTGCTGCCATGCAGCGCCACCAAGCCGTGCGCGGGGCGCACGAAGTTCACGCTGGTCCAGCCGGGCAGCTCGCAGTCGGACTCGAGCTGGTAGCTCATGACCTTGGGGATGGGCAGCTTGGCGATGGACTCCAGGAGTGCCTTCTGCAGGCCCTCCTGCAAAGTGGCGCCCGGCACCACACTGTCGTAGAACAGCGCCTCGGCCTTGCCGTCGGGGGCGCGCTTCAGGGCGGCCACGGCGGCGGCCGGGTCGGACACATCGGCGCCCAGGGCCTGCAGCTTCTTGAGCAGGGCGGGCGAGGCGTTGCCGCTGGCATCGAGGCCCACGGTCACGGGCATGAGTTTTTGCTGCACGGCCTTGTCAGCGGCCTTGCCGGCCACGGCCGTCACATGCGCGGCCAGGCGGCGGGGCGAAGCGAAGGCCGTCACGGTGGAAGCCGGCGTGGCCAGGCCCAGGGCCTTGAGCTGATCGGCCAGCACGCCGGCAAAGGCGTCGCCCAGCTTCTTGAGCGCTTTGGGCGGCAGCTCTTCCACAAACAGTTCGACCAAGAGATTTTGCGTTGTCATTTTTCAGGGGCTCCGGCGGTGGCTCAGGCGGCTTTCTTGGGCATTTGCTCCACCCATTCGCGGGGGGCCATGGGGAAGCCCAGGCGCTCGCGGCTCTCGTAGTAGCTTTGCGCCACGGCGCGCGCCAGGTTGCGGATGCGGCCGATGTAGGCGGCGCGTTCGGTCACGCTGATGGCGCCGCGCGCGTCCAGGAGGTTGAAGCTGTGCGCCGCCTTGAGCACCTGCTCGTAGGCCGGCAGCGCCAGCTGCTGCTCCATCAGGTAGCGGGCCTGCTTTTCGTGCGCATTGAAAGCGGTGAAGAGGAAGTCGGCGTCGCTGTGCTCGAAGTTGTAGGCCGACT
>JAZKEE010000051.1:24906-42040 GCA_040387235.1 Pseudomonadota bacterium | reverse complement strand
CCGGCCCACCATGTCGGCAGCATCGACCACCACGAGCTGCCGGCGATCCTGCGCCTGCTCGCGCACGCCGATTCCTTCTTCCTGCACAGGATCTTCGGCCTCTGCGAGGACCAGACGTTTTCGACGCAAGAGGTCGAGCAGGCGCTCTCGCACTTGGTGCCGCTGCTGGCCCACCCCCTGGAGAGCAACGACCGGACCTTGCTGCACAAGCTCATCGCGGTGCTGGCGTATGCCCAGGTCACGCAGCAATCGCTGCATGGCGTGGCGGACTGATACGGCTTTGCCTTCAACCGCGCAACGTCATTGGTTCGCCTTGCCGTGCCAACGCCCTGCTGAACTCCATCGCGGGGCGGTGCATGCGCCTGCAATCGGTGGACCCACGGCCTGCGCACAACCTGGACGTGACGGGAATCACCGTTAATGAGCCGGGGCCACGCCACAATGGTTCACCTTTCAATTTTCTGATGCACCCCTGTCGGGTTTTCCATTCCGCCATTTTCAATTTCTGATCGCGCCCGGCGAGGGATATCCATCGCCCAGAATTTTCGCAGACCGGTTTTTTCCTCCATTTTCATGGAGGTGGGGATTGCCATGGCCGCTTCAAATGGCATGGGTCTTCATATTGGTGTTGCAGCGTTTTATCGAAATACAAAAATATAAATCCACCAGAGCAGGGAGATATTCAATGCAGTTCAGCCCTTTGGCAGTTTCGTCAGCGCCAACAGCAGGTGCTGGCGCCCTGTCGGCGCGCACCGTGCGCCGCGACATACCCGCCGCAACCACCCGAGGCCCATGGACGCGCCCGGTCTGCATCGGATTATTCATTGTCATATTCGCCCTTGCCCTGGTAATGGCACGGTTGATTCCCGCCTTCCAGTCGCCGGACGAGATAATGCACCTGCACCGGTCCGACATGATCGCCAACGGTCAATTGCTGCTGGAGAAACCCGCGCCCGACGCCAAGGGCCATACCGGGGGTTATGCCGACCTGCACCTGATCCGCTTTGCCTCCTGGATGGCGACGATCACCGGAAGCCGCAAGACCGATGTTTCTCCCAGCTGGCTGATGGACGAGGCCTCGCGGCACGGGTGGGCCAATGACCGGCATTTCGTGGATGCCGTCGGCACGGCCTATTACCTGCCGCTGATTTACCTGCCGCATGCCGCCGGCCTGGCGATCTCGCGCCACATGGACTGGTCGATGCGGGCGAGCTACGACTTCACGCGCGGGGTGGTGACGCTCACGGTGCTTGCCCTGCTGGCCTGGGCCTGGCAGTTGCTGCCGCCCAACCTGCTGGTGCGGGCCCTGGTGCTGATGCCGATGTCGGCCTTCCAGATCCTGTCGCCCACCATCGACGGCCTGTGCATCGCCATGACGCTGGTGCTGGGGGGCCTGGCGATTGCGGAGTACCAGGCCCTCCTGTGCAGGGGCAGCACCACGCCGCCCTGCCGGTGGCGCTACGCCGCCATCGTGGGCTTCACCTTCGTGCTGGTCACGTCGCGCACCAATCTGCTGCCCTTGCTGGCCCTGCCCCTGCTGCTGCTGTGCCAGCGTGGCACCTGGCCCCGGCTGGCAGCGTTCGTGCTGCTGTGCGCTGCGAGCCTGGGCTGGACGCTGTTCGTGCTGCTGACCACGGTGGAGACGCGCATCGAACGCACGCACACCACGCTGCAGATCGTGCAGATCTACCTGTCGGATCCGCTGTACTTCCTCGGCCTGGTCGGCAGCACGCTGGCCCACCCGGACAAGGGGCCCTTTCTCGCCCATTCGTTCGTCGGCATCCTGGGCTGGCTCGACACTGTCATCCCCAAGCCGGCGATGCGGGGGATCTGGGCCGTGCTGGTGGCCCTGGCGCTGCTGGCCACGGCCTATGCAGGGCGCGAAGAGCGGCAATACACGCTGCTGCGGGCGGTTCTGACGGCCTGCGCCGTCACCAGCACCTTGCTGGCCTTCTTTGCCATTGCGGTCACCTGGAACGACTACCCCGTGCAGGCCATCTCGGGCGTGCAGGGGCGTTACTTCATCATGCCGGCCCTGCTCTTCGCGCTGGCGATCGGGCCCCTGGAACACCAGCGCACACCCGTACAGCAAGCCACCGAGTTCGGGGTGACCGGCGCGATGGCCGGGTACTTTCTGCTGGTGCTGGCGGTCACCCTGTATGGCCGCTACCAGCTGGCGGCGTTCTGATGGGGCGGGGCCTGTTCACCCTCATTTCGGGGTGGCGAAGGCCCTGGTCGCGGCGGCGTGCATCGGCGCTCCGTGCGCTTGCGAACGGACGCCGGCGTGGACAAGGGTGAAACTGGCCCCATGGTTGCCGCTGGCAACCGCTGCCCGCTACATTGAGATCGACAGCCGGCTGCGCGCATGATCGCGGTGGTGAAGATCCGCGCCAGCGCGCACTCCCATGAAATGCGTCTGTTCCGCATCGACGACGAAGGGCTGGACATCGAAGACCGCATGGACGGCTACGAGGGCCTGCTGGGCGCTGGCCCCACACGGCAGTCGGGCCAGCGCCTGAATGCCATACAGGGAGCCAGCTGATGTGCCCTCAGACGCCGAACACGACGCACGGGCAGCGCCGGTGGCCCATGCCATGGCGCTGGTCGCCACCGACCTGCGCACGGCCTCGCAGGAGCTGAGCGAGCTGGTGCTGCCAATCGACAATGCGCGCAGCCTGCTGTCCGACCTGCACACAGAGTTGGAGGGCGCCAAGGCACTGGTCGAGCCCGGCATCAGCCAGCATCTGATGGAGGCCAACGCGCAGCCGGTCGTCACCGCCTTGCAAAGCCAGGCCGATGCCGAGCAGGTCACGCAGGAGCTGACCGCGCTGTCGCGCTCGGCGGAGCTCGACGGGCTCACGCAGTTGCCCAACCGCGCCCTGCTGCACGACCGCTTCGTGCAGGCCATCGCACACGCCAAACGCCACCACACCCGCCTGGGCCTGCTGTTCATCGACCTGGACAAGTTCAAGGCCGTCAACGACACCCTCGGCCACGCGGCCGGGGATCTTGTGCTGCAGCAAGCCGCACGCTGCATGGAGGCGTCCATACGCGACGTGGACACCGTCAGCCGGTACGGCGGGGACGAGTTCGTGATCCTGCTGGCGGATATTTCGGATATCTCGGATGCCGTCCTCGTTTCGGACAAGGTGGCGGCGGCCATTGGCGCCCCGATGGCGCTGGGAACCGAACAATTGGTGATCTCCGCCAGCATTGGAGTGTGTGTCTACCCGGACGATGGCAGCCAGTTCGATGACCTCATGGTCTGTGCAGATGCGGCCATGTACCGGGCCAAGAAGATCAAGGATGGCGAACTGCCGTCCCCACCCTGAAGGGCTGGGAAGACCACGCCACGTCCCCGGTTCGAGCCGCCCAGGTGCAGGCCATCGCCGTGCGGGCATGGCCAACCGTTGCGCATTGGCGAAGGCGGGCCTGCTGCAGGCGGGCCCCCAATAATTCTCCGGTGGAGCCGTGCCTGGCCCGGCTGCAGCGCCGGCAATTGGCGGCGCGCCTTGGCGGTCCGACCTTGGAGATGGCACTGCGGCTTCTCTCCTCCCCCTAGAATCCAGAATTGCCTCGGCGCCCCGGCCCCGCACTGCCCGCAGTGCGCAGGGACTGCGCCTCCCCTGTTCTGATATCTATGCGCCAATAACAATGAAACGATTGCCCACCCTGGTTGAAGGCCTGGACGACATCCTCAGCGGGGGTTTGTTCGAGGGCGGTGTCTATATTTTCGAGGGTCCGCCGGGGGTCGGCAAGACCACGCTGGCCAATCAGATTGCCTACACGCTGGCAAGGCGAGAAACCAAGACACTCTATGTCACGATGTTGGCAGAATCGCATGCGCGCATGCTTCAGCACATGGAGCAGCAGGTCTTCTTCGACCAGCAGGAGGTCAACGCGACCGTCTTCTACGTCAGCGGCTATCGAGAGCTGGAAGAAGGAGGATTGAAAGCTGTCGTTGATCTGTTGCGCGGAGAGCTCATGCGCCATCGGGCGTCCCTGCTGGTAATCGATGGCCTGGTGGTGGACAGCCTGGAGACCATGACCAATGATTCGGTGCGCCAGTTCGTGCACGAGCTGCAAAGTCTGGTCAGTGCCATGTCCTGCACCTGCCTTGTGCTGACCAGCGGAAATGGCAACGTCTTGAGTGCAGAGCAAACGATGGTGGATGGCATCTTCTCTTTCGAGGACCATGGCTTCCACTGGCGTGCGGAGCGTCGGATGCAGGTGCGCAAATTCCGCGGCAGCCAGGTCATCCGGGGGCAGCACACCTTCTGCATATCGACGCAGGGGCTGCAGTTTTTTCCGCGGCTGGAGAGCCTGCCATTGATCGATGGCAATGCCAAGCTGGGCAGAAACTCGATTTCGACCGGTCTGCCCGCGTTGGATGGCGTCCTACAGGGCCACGGCCTTCTCACCGGCAGTGCTTCGGTAGTCGTCGGGCAAACTGGATCAGGAAAGACAACACTCGCCCTGGCATTTGCGGCGTCCTCCAGTTCCGACAGTACAGGGTTGGTGCTTTCCTGCACCGAACTGGGCGGGGATCTTCGACAGTTTGGCTCGGACATGGGTCTCGGAGTCGAGGCAGCCGTCAGCTCTGGCGCGCTGTTCATCCGCAATCTGGGGCATGAGGACGAGTCGATGGACGAGATGGGCCACAAACTGCTGCGCCTGGTGGACGAGTTGCGGATTCGCCGCCTTGTCGTGGATGGTGTGGCGGGATTGGCAGATACGTTGGCGTTTCCAGAGCGCGGCTACCGGTTCCTGGGCCGCCTGTTGATAGAACTGAGGCGGCGCGGCGTGACCTCTCTTTTCACGGTGGATCCGGGCGCCTTGGCCGTAGCGGCTGGAACGCCGTTGGCGGACGGCGTGACAGGTTGGTTCGACAACGTGTTTGTCTTTGAGACTGAGACCGGCAAGGCCAGGCAGATTGACCAGCGTGTGCTTGGCATTGCAAAAGTTCGTGGCGGCGCCGCCAGCGAGGCGTCAGTAGACATTTTTCTTCGTCCCCTCAAGGCCGATGGGCCTTCGCAATACCAATGAAAGACCGTTGCGATGAAACTTGTTCTGATTGTCGAGGACGAATACGGAAACGCTGAAATTTTGCAACTCCTGCTCGAAGCCGAAGGCTACCGAGTAGCGGTTGCGACCAACGGCAAGCAGGCGCTGGAAATACTGCGAAATGGCGAAAAGCCTTCACTGGTGCTGTCCGACTTCATGATGCCCGTCATGAACGGCGGCGAATTGGGAGTGGCCATACGGCGGGATCCTGCATTCAGCCAAATGCCATTCATCTTCATGAGCGGCACCAGTGAGGACGTGGTGCGGCGGGCCTTTGACGACTACGACGCGCTTTTGGCCAAGCCGTACGAGCTGGACACGCTGCTGGCCATTGTGAAACGGTTCGCCACCGATGGGCGCTTGCCTCGGCCGCCTGGCGATCAGGTCGAAGAATCCATGCGGCAGCTGTTGAAGGGTATCCGGGTGCCGCCAGGCGATTGACAGGAGGTTGGCAGTGGCACGCGACGGTGGCCCCAGCACCTGCTTGCCCATGGCATTTCAAGGCCAATCCACGAGGTAAAAGGTTGATAATGGCCTGAGCGCCCCCGAAGCACGAGCTGCTGGCCCGTCCCATCGACATCGTGCCCGAACTGGGGGCTTTTCATGCACCGCTTTCTGTCCAACAACCGCGACGAATTGATCGCGCGGTGCAAACGCAAGGTGGCCGAGCGCCCCCGGCGCAAAGCGACCGACCAGCAACTGGCCCACGGGGTGCCCATGTTCCTGGACCAGCTCACCCGCACCCTCGCAGCGGAGAACGATGACGATGCCGCCACCAGCACAGCCATCTCGGGCCCTTCGGGCGGCGACGCGCTGGCACTGTCCGAAATCGGCGTGAGCGCGACCGCGCATGGCAAGGAACTGCTGTTGCTCGGCTACACCGTCGACCAGGTGGTGCATGACTACGGCGACCTGTGCCAGGCCATCACCGACCTGGCGTTCGAGCGGGATGCGCCGTTTGCCGTGGTGGAGTTCCGCACCTTGAACCGGTGCCTGGACAACGCCATTGCCGATGCAGTGACGGAGTTCAGCTTTCAGCGCGATGAGCAGCTGTCCGTGCAACAGCTCGCGGGCGAGAAGCAACGCTTGGGCTTTCTGGTGCACGAGCTGCGCAACGCCCTGGGCACGGCCACGCTGGCCGTGCGCGCACTGGAACTGGGCAAAATGGCCATCGGCGGCGCTACCGGCGCGGTGCTCAAGCGCAGCCTGTCCACGCTCGGACTGCTGATCAGCAGGGCCACGGCCGAAGTGCGCGGCGAGGGCTCGGACCAGCGCCAGGCTTTTTCCGTCGCAGCGTTCATATCCGACGTCGAACTGGCCGCGCGCCTGGACGTGGGCCTCCAAGGCGCAGTGCTGGAAGTCATTGCGGTGGACCCCGCGCTGGCGGTCGAAGCCAACCGCGAACTGCTGCATGCCGCGCTGGCCAACCTGCTGCAGAACGCCTTCAAGTACACGCACGAAAGCACCGTGGTGACGCTCACGGCCTATGCCTTCGGGGAGCATGTGCTGATGGACGTCGAGGACCACTGCGGCGGCCTGCCTCCAGGGGGCGCCGCCAGGATGTTCATCCCGTTCCGGCAGAACGACGACAGCCGCGCGGGCCTCGGGCTCGGGCTGTCGATAGCCCGCCAGAGCATCGAGGCCGACCACGGCACCCTGACCGTGCGCGATGTCCCGGGCTCAGGCTGTGTCTTCACCATTTCGCTGCCGCGGCACTCCATGCCGTAGCTGTGCTGGCACCCTGCAGCCTAGGCCTCGATGATCACCTTCAACGCCTTGGTCTCTGCGGCCCGACCGAACGTGTCGTAGGCCTGCAGGATGTCCGCGAGCTGGAAGCGGTGGGTGATGAGCTGCTTGGCATCGATGCGCCGGGAATGCACTGTCCTGAGCAGCATGGGCATCGACACGGTATCGACCAGCCGCGTGGTGATGGTGATGTTGTGCGACCACAGCCGCTCCAGGTGCAGGTCGGCCTTGACGCCGTGCACGCCCACGTTGGCGATGGTGCCGCCCGCCGCCACGATGTCCTCGCACACCGTGAAGGTGGCCGGTATGCCAACGGCCTCGATGGCCGTGTCGACGCCGCGCCCACCGGTCAGCGCCATCACCTGTTGGGCGGCGGTGCCATCGGCGCTGTTGACCGTGGCCGTGGCGCCGAAGCGCTTGCCCACGGCCAGGCGGTTGTCGTCCAGGTCAACCATGATGATCTCAGACGGCGAGTACAGCTGCGCCGTGAGCAGCGCTGCCAGACCGATGGGGCCGGCACCGACGATGGCCACCGTGGAGCCGGGCTGCACCTTGCCGTTGAGCACGCCGCACTCGAAGCCGGTGGGCAGGATGTCGCTGAGCATGACCAGCGCCTCTTCGTCCGCGCCATCGGGAATCGGGTACAGACTGGTGTCGGCGTGCGGTATGCGCACGAACTCGGCCTGGGTGCCGTCGATGCGGTTGCCCAGCACCCAGCCACCGGTGCTGCAGTGCGAGTACATGCCCTTGCGGCAGTTCTCGCAGCGCCCGCAGGCGCTGATGCAGGAGATCAACACCCGGTCGCCGGGCTTGTAGGTGGTGACGCCTGGGCCCACCGAGTCGATCACGCCCACGCCTTCGTGGCCCAGGGTGGTGCCGGGCTGGCAGGTGGGCACGTCGCCCTTGAGGATGTGCAGGTCGGTGCCGCAGATGGTGGTGCGGGTGATGCGCACGATGGCATCGGTGGCATCCCGGAGCGTGGGCTTGGGGCGTTCGTCCAGTTGCTTGTGGCCAGGGCCGTGGTAGACGAGGGCGAGCATGGTGAGGAATCCTTTGGGTGGTCAGGGTGCCGATCCACTGTCTGCGCCATTCAGCTGGCTGTCAGTGCGCTGGCGCACGAATCTCCCAGGGAGTTGCCTTATTCAACCGGCGCTTGACCCTGATCAAGCCTGCCGGACACAGGCCTTGCAGGGCCATTGCAACCAAAGCCGGCTAGGATGGACGTTTGATGCCCCGCCGTGAGGCAAGCCCCCTTCACTGCTCCAACCTGCTGCCCTGCCACCCACCCCATGCGCCCCACCCCTGCCGACACGCCCCCGCCGCTGGACACCCTGATGGTGGCCACCTGCAATGTGCTCAACCTGGCCAACCCCGGGCGCATGTTCTACCCCAACCAGGACGCCTACACCGAGGCCGAGTACGGGCGCAAGGTGCAGTGGCTGGGCGAGCGGTTTCGCACGCTCAACGCCGACGTGCTGGCCGTGCAGGAGGTGTGGGACGAGGCGGCGCTGAAGGCGGCCATCGCGCACAGCGGGCTGCGCTATGACTTCGTGGCCGTGCCCGGTGCCGAGAACGATGCCACGCGCCATGGCGCCCAGGGCACGCCGCGGGTGGGCATGGCCACGCGGCTCAAGGTGGAGGCGGTGCAGTCGTTCGCCCACTTCCCACCCGCCTTCCAGGTCGACGTGCCGGGCATGGGCCTGCACACGCGCTTCGAGCGCCCGCCCATGGTGGCCACGCTGCGCATGAAGCACGGGCAGCGGGTGAACGTGCTCACGGCCCACCTCAAGTCCAAGCGGCCCAAGTTCCTGCAGGATGCGCAGGGCCATGCGCTGGAGGACAAGGACGACCGCAAGGTGGGCGCACTGGCGTCGCTGCGCTCGCTGGTGATGCGCGGCGCCGAGGCCATGGCCCTGCGCTGCCTGGTGATCGACCTGCTGCAGCGCACCAGCGTGCCGCTGGTGGTGATGGGCGACTTCAACGACACGCCCGACAGCGTGACCACGCAGCTGATCTGCGCCACCACCGAGATCGCCTACGACCGCTCGGCCCGCGACGTGGCGCTGTTCAACGCCTACGACCTGCAGGGCGACATGGCGCTCAAGAAGGACGTGGCCTTCTCCCACATCCACCAGGGCTCACCCTCGGTGCTGGACCAGATCCTGGTGAGCGAGGAGTTTTTGGCGCGCGGGCGCAACAGCCTGGGCGACGTGCGCCGGGTGGACTATTTCAACGACCACCTGCACGAGGGCCGCGACCGCACGCGCTCGGACCACGGCTTCGTGCGCGCGCTGCTGCGGCTGCAGATGGAGCCCCGGCTTTCACAGCCGGGCCCGGGCCCGGATGCCAGGCCCCCGCACGACCCGGCTCCCGCGGCCCAGGCACCCGGCTGAGACCCTGGTCAAGACGCCCCGCACGGACACCCCACACCAGGCCCGTCGCACCTCGCACGCCAGGGGCAAAGATCACCCATTTGCCTGTGCACGCCGGGGGGCGCCGGTGCTACATTCCTCCGAGAAAAAATCGAGGACAAGACAGATGCGTTGGAACGCCATCGCCATCGCCTGCCTGGGCCTTGCAGCCCTGTCCGCAGGCGCGCAGGTACACCGCTGCAAACAGCCAGACGGAAAGATGGTCTACAGCGACCAGCCGTGCACCCGCAGCCAGACGGGCGGGGTGATCCTGCCCGACCCCAGCGTACGGGAGGTCGCCTGGGAACAGGCGCGTACCCGGGCGCAGGGCGCAGGCACCCCCAACTCCCAGCCATGCCGCAAGGCCAGGGAAGAACTAGCCCAGCTTGTCGGCCAGCACACCCTGTCACCGGAGGAAAAGCGCATCCGCGTGCAGGGGCAGGAGACACGGGTGGCTGCCGCCTGCGGCACCGAGCCCCCGGGCGCGAACCCGCCGCTGGGTGCCGGCAAGGCGCCTGCCGCATCCGGGCCTGTGGTGTTCGTCTACTGCGAGGCCGGCGTCTGCCACGACAACAAGGGCGGCGTGCACATGAAGAGCGGCCCGGACTTCGTGAACCCCTCCACCGGCAAGACCTGCTCGCGTGTCGGGGTCCAGACGATCTGCCCCTGAGCGGCGCGCCAGGCCCTGCCATGGGTGCCGCAGCACATCGGCGCAAACCCCCTCGCCGCCCAGGCCACTGCCGCCTTGCACCCCGCGCCGCTGCACGGCCTGCAACACGGCGTGCCGGCTGACACAAGTGGTAACGAGCCGCCCAGTAAGATGCCGGACCAAGCCCCGGATTGCGTGCGGGCGACGAGACCAAAATGACCATGCCCAGAGCCCATACCTCCCCCCAGCAACCCGACACCCCGGCAGCCAGCCGCTGGCCAGTCCGCACTGCGGCCGCTGCCCTGGTGGCCCTGCTGCTGGCGGCCTGCAGCAGCACGCCGCTGCCGCCCTGGAATTCGCAGGGTGCCACCGCGCCGCGCCCCAATGCCCCGGCCCCGGTGCCCCGTGCGCAGCCAGGCAAGGTGGTGCCCGCGCCCCTGGGTGTCCAGCAGGCGCCCGCGCCGCAGCAGCCGGCCGCCGCAGGCGTCATCACCGCGCCGCTGCCGCCCACGGCGCCCATCGTGGGCCGCAACGAGCCGCTGGCCACCCTGCCCTATGGCCCCGCCGTGATGGCCCGCTTCCCCGAGCCTGCCGTGCGCTACAGCACGCCGGGCCTGGCCCCCGACCGCCGCGCCTTCACCACCAATGCCGAGGTCGAGCAGTGGCTGCAGTCCGTAGCCTCCGGCGCGGCGGGCGGCCCTTCGCGTGCCAGCGTGCTGCGCCTGGGCACCTCGCAGCGCGGCGAGCCCCTGCTGGGCCTGTTGCTGACCCGCTCGCAGGGGGACGACCCTGCCAGCCTGGATGCCGGCAAGCGCCCGACCGTGGTGCTGATCGGCCAGCAGCACGGCAACGAGCCCGCCGGTGCCGAGGCGCTGCTGGTGATTGCCCGCGAGCTGGGCCAGGGCCTGCTGGAGCCGCTGCTTGAACGCATCAACGTGATCGTGGTGCCGCGCGCCAACCCCGATGGTGCGCAGGCCGACACCCGCGCCACGGCCAACGGCATCGACATGAACCGGGACCACCTGCTGCTCAAGACGCCCGAGGCGCAGGCCATAGCGCGCCTGGTGCGCGACTACCGCCCCATCCTGGTGGTGGATGCGCACGAGTACACCGTGGCCGGCCGCTACAAGGAAAAGTTCAACGCCGTGCAGCGCTACGACGCGCTGCTGCAGTACACCACCACGGCCAACTACCCCGAGTTCCTGACCAAGGCCTCGCAGGAGTGGTACCACCAGCCCATGGTGGCCGCGCTCAAGGCCCAGAACCTCTCCAGTGAGTGGTACTACACCAACGCCACGGGCGCGGACGACCGCACCCTGTCGATGGGCGGCACGCAGCCCGACACGGGCCGCAACGTGCACGGCCTGAAGAACACCGTGAGCCTGCTCATCGAGACGCGCGGCGTGGGCATCGGCCCGCTGCACATGCAGCGCCGCGTGCACACCCAGGTCACGGCCATCACCAGCGCGCTGCGCTCCACCGCCGAGCGCGCCGCCAACCTGGAGCAGGTGCGCGGCTTCGTCGTGCGCGACATCTCGGCCAAGGCCTGCCGCGACAACGTGGTGGTCGAGGCCGGCCCCACGCCCACGCAGCGCGAAGTGGTCTTCATCGACCCCGAGACCGGCATGGACCGCCCCGTGCGCGTGGACTGGAATTCGTCGCTGAACCTGCGCACCCTCAAATCCCGCGCCCGCCCCTGCGGCTACTGGGTGTCGCAACAGGCCGCCCCGGTGGTCGAGCGCCTGAAGCTGCTGGGCCTGCAGGTGCTGCGCATCGGTGAAGGCGGCTCGCTGCTGGCCGACACCTACCGCGAGACCGCGCGCGAATCGTCCGAGCGCCGCGACGTGCTGGGCACCATCAGCGACAGCGCCGACATCATCCGCGTGCAGGTCGCCCCCGTGCGCGCTGCCATCGACGTCCCTGCAGGCAGCTACTACGTGCCCCTGAACCAGCCCCTGGCCCACCTGGCCGTGGCCGCGCTGGAGCCCGACACGCAGAACAGCTACTTCGCCAACCGCATGATCGAGGACCTGTCGCAGACGGCGCGCATCATGACCACCCCGTCGCTGGTGTTTGAAGAGACCGATTGAGTGGCTTGGCCGCGAAGGCCAGCCCGCGCGGCCGCCAAGCCGGCTGCCTCGACCCACCCATGAAATACGCCCCATCCAGAGACACCAACGGCAAGCCCCTGATCAGCGGCCGGGACGCGGCCATTGGCCTGTGTCTGATGGCTGCAGCCACCGGTCTGCTGCTGTGGACGAATCCCGTCGTGCCGCCGTACACCGGCAAGTTCGCCTGGCTGTTCTACACATCTGCGCAGATGTTTGGGCCTTCGGGCCCCGCCATCGCCATGTGGCTGTTCGTGGCCTTGCTGCTCGTCCTGGGTGTGATGGGATGGATCGGGGCCGGCAGGCAGCCGCGCTGAACCAGGCCCCCTGACGCCCTTTGGAGATTGACAGCCCCTCACCTGCTTCGCCATGGCGGCGCCAGGCGCCACCACCGGCCGCGACATGCGGCACCACACCAGCCTGATCGGGATCGCCATGGTTTTGCGGATGCCGAAGTTTCCCAGGGCGGCCAGGCTCTGGCCGGTGCTGGCCCTTGCGTTGTACGGCGTGGTGCAGCCCGCACTGGCCCCTTTGCGCCAGGAACCCGCAAGGTATGCGGCCATGAAAAAGCCGGACTACCCCCCTGAGGCTCTGCTTGCGGGCATCGAAGGCAAGACCGTGCTCAGGGTGCTCATCAGCGCATCGGGCGCCGCCAGCCGTGTGGAGGTCCACCAAAGCTCGGGGCACCCGTCGCTCGATGCGGCAGCGCTGCAATCGGTCCGGCAGTTCCAGTTCGTTCCGGCCAGGATCGACGGGGTCGCACACGCCTCCTGGGCCAAAATTCCCATCGGCTTTTCCATCAATCATCCACTGACACTGCCGTGTTTGCTCACATGGCTACCGTGGTGCCGGGCTGAGGGAGCAGCGGTCCCCCGGCAGCCGTGAGGCTGGCAGGCAGAAGCTTGATGCACCTTGACCTGAATCAGCAGGCCGCAGGCAGAATCGGGCCATCTGCACGAAGACCTTTGTCGCCCGCCCGCATGAGCCAGCAAGACCACACTCCACCGCTGCACCACGGCAGTTGCCTGTGCGGCGCCATCCACTGCGAAGCCTGCGCCGAGATCATGGCACCCTCGCACGGCCACTGCGGCATGTGCCGGAAGGCGCATGGCGCCGCCTTCGCGTCCTATGGCACTGTGCCCCTGGGCGCCTTTTCCTTCACACGCGGCGCCGACCTGGTGAAGCGCCGCGTGTCTTCCCCGGGCGTCACGCGCACGTTTTGCCTGGAATGCGGGTCGCCGCTGACCTGGCACAGCGAGCATGGCGATGCGGCGGCGTGGATGTCGTTCTCGCTGGGCACGCTGGATACGCCGTTCACGCCGACCAACGCGCTGCGCAGCATTCACCAGGATGCAATACCCGCCTGGTGTGCGGCTGGCGAAGCGACCCGGGTCTGAGCGCTGCGGCAGACAGGTAAACATCCCATGGACTTTCAGATCCGGCGCGCGACCGCGGACGATGCACCGCAGGTGGGTTTGCTGACCCGTGCAGCCTATGCGAAATGGGTGCCGGTGATCGGGCGGGAGCCCCTTCCGATGAAGGCCGACCACGCAGCGGCGGTCGCCAGGCATTGGGTCGATCTGCTGCACGTCGACGGCGTGTTCGCAGGCCTGATCGAGATGATTCCCGAGCCGCAATGGCTGCTGATCGAGAACCTTGCGGTCGCCCCGCCCTTCCAGGGCCGTGGGTTTGCACGCATCCTCCTGGAGCAGGCCCGCAAGACGGCACTGGAGCTGCAGGTCAAGGGGCTGAGGCTCTACACCAACAAGCAGTTTGCATCGAACGTTGGCCTGTACCTGCACCATGGTTTTGCCGTGGACCGCGAGGAGCCCTTCATGGGCGGGTTCACTGTCTACATGAGCAAGCCGTTGGCGCCCGACAACGGTCCGCTTGTCGCGCCGGATTGATTCTCCTTGCACTCCCATGGCACCATCGCGCCACCGCTGATCCGATGGCAACGGGATGCGGTAAAAAATCAAATCCAACAAGGGGAATACCAATGAGGAACCAAGGCGCCATGGCCCTTTGCGGCCGGCTTTGTCGCGGGATGCGGTGCACGAGCGGACGGCAAGCCCCCCATGGACAGCCACGGCGGGGGAACACAACGCGGGGTGTGCTCCATGGCTAATACCTACAACGGCATAGGCACGTCCTACCTGGGCAAGTGCAAGTTCGAGCAGGACGACTCGTTCGTCACCACCAAGTGGTTTCTGATCGGTTTTCCGCTTTTCCCGATGGGCAGTGCACGGCTGCGTGAACTGGGCAGTGAAGGCATTCCGTTTTTCAAGCGCACCACGAACTATGAGTTCATCGAGGACGTGCCGCTGGACATCCTGCAGGTGCTGCGCATCTACGCCTACTCGGTGTTCATCGTCGCCTGGTTCGGCCACTGGGCCATGGGCAACCAGCCGCCGCTGGTGCGCTTCATCATGATCACGCTGGGGATTCTGCTGCCGTTTGCGATGCGGTTCCTGTCCAGGCGCATGGCGCAATAGCTGGAAGATCAGGGGGCCATGACGATTTCTTGCTTCTGGCCCCCACGAACCGTGACAGCCTTCATCAGCGATCCCCCATGGATGCGGTCACCCACCCGCCAATTGATGCTGGTGAAGGCATAGAACTCGCCGTCTGCCAAGTCCGCGAACGTGAAAAAACCTTGCGCATTGCAAGTGGTGGTCCGCCCTGCAGCGACAAATCGCGGATCCACGTTGGTGATCAGGACACCCGCGCCGCCTGCCGGTACAAATCCCTGCTGCCCGGCGCCAAAGAGATGGCCCGCCCACTCTTTTGCATAAGGCGTGGCGGGTATCAAATGGACGGGATAACCAGCACAGGTCACCACGCCGCCACCCATCTGCCGGATCAAGGCACTCCCCGTCAACTGGTTCTGGCCTGGGGCCACGAAGGGTGTGACCGCATCGGGGTCGTAACGTGTGGAGAGCTGGACCTGCTGGATGGTGACGCAACCCGTCAACGCCGCGGCAATTGCTGCGGCAACGGCAAAAGAAACTCGCTTCATGTCCTTGCTTTCTTTCCATCAAACTGCGGGGTAGTTGCAGTTTTTAACACACTCCCTGGCCTGTTTGTTCCATGCAATTGCCAGCGAAACGCTGCCACGTTCTGGCACGGCCACGCTTGGGATTCTGCTACCCTTTGCGCTCAGCTTCCTTGCCCCAGGCTGCTGCAGTCGCACGGGAAATTCCACGGCCGGCACACCCGCCAGCCCGCGCCCTGCAGGCACTGACGGCGCGAGGGAGCCCTCCCCCCACTCCTACCCGCCCATGAAAACGACGACCACCGCCCTCGTACTCGCCTGCCTGGCACTGGCCTCCTGCAGATCCGCTCCGACGACGTCCTTCGGGTCCTACACCTTCCCGGAGAACGGCGTCACCGCCACCGAGGAAATCGGCGAACCCTTGCTCACGCAAGCCACCGGCATGAGCCGCCCGGCCATCGTCATCCCCACCGACCAGAAGGTGGGAGACTTCATAGTCCACCAGGGCAAGTACACGGCGACCAGCCAGACCAGGGATTACGTCCGGTTCAGCCGGGTGGACTTCCACAACGCGACAACGCAGCACCCCCACAACGGAAACCTGCACGTGTACACCAAGCACAACGGCACGCGCACCGTCTGCCTGTCGCGCAGCGTGTGCGGCGACATCGACTATTCCATCGACCGGGCCACCCAGTTCAGCGCCAACTCTTTCCAGCAGACGCTGATCTACAGCGGAAAGATCGGCAACCGCATCACCATCGGCTACCGCGAGTCCAGCGGCAACATGGCGCGCCCTGCGTTCAGCAACGATGTGGCCTACGACCTGTCCGAATCCCGCATCGTGGGCTACAAAGGCGCCCGGCTGGAAGTCATCAACGCGACCAACACCGAGATCACCTACAAGGTGCTCAACGGGTTCAAGTAACCAGGCAGCACCAGGAACGGCAGGCCCGGCATGGTCTTGCCACAGCCCCGTGCACGCCTTGCGCAGGGCTGCTACGCTGCCGCTTCCATCCATCAACCACCGATGAAGAAGCGCGCAACACCATGATCGACCTGCACTACTGGCCCACGCCCAATGGCTGGAAAATCTCCATCATGCTGGAGGAATGCGGCCTGCCCTACCGCACCCTGCCGGTGAACATCGGCCAGGGCGAGCAGTTCAAGCCCGCCTTCCTGGCCATCAGCCCCAACAACCGCATGCCGGCCATCGTGGACCACGAGCCACCGGGCGGCGGCGCGCCAGTGTCGGTGTTCGAGAGCGGCGCCATCCTGATGTACCTGGCCGAGAAGACCGGCAAATTCTGGTCCACCGACCTGCGCCAGCGCACTGCGCAGACGCAGTGGCTGATGTGGCAGATGGGCGGCCTGGGGCCGATGTCGGGCCAGAACGGGCACTTCAAGAACTACGCGCCCGAGAAGGTGCCCTATGCCATCGACCGCTATGGCAAGGAAGTGAACCGCCTGTACGGCGTGCTCGACGGCCAGCTGGAGCGCACGGGCGCCTACGTCGCCGGCGACGCGTATTCGATTGCCGACATGGCCAGCCTGCCCTGGATCCGCTCGCATGTGGCCTACGAAATCCCGCTGGAGAATTTTCCCCACCTCAAGCGCTGGCACGACACCCTCATGGAGCGCCCCGCCGTACAGCGCGGCCTGGACCTGCTCAAGGACCTGCGCAAGCCCATGACGGACGAGCAGAAGAAGGTGCTGTTCAACCAGACGGCCGAGAGCATTCGGGACAGTGCGAAGCAGGCGGCGCAGTAAGTCGACCCGGTGGCAGGTCAGTAGTGCACAAGCGCAGGAGCGCCGTGTGACGTGGATTGGGGCTTCGCAGGAAGGCTCTGAATCGCTTGGAGTCAACCACCATGCAAACAGCAACATCCTCCTTCGCGGAAGCCGCTTTTTCCGGCGTGATGCTGTTCCTGGTGTTCTGCCCCTCGCCCGCAAGGCTGTTGCTGCTGTGGATAGAGCACCTGCGGGGCGCTCGGTTCGATTGGCAGGACCTGGCCAAGGGCGTGTGTATCCACGCCGCCAGCACCCTGGTATCGCCCGGCCTGCCCGCACTGCTGATCTACCAATGGTCCCAGTGCGGTCCTGGTTGTGGCAGCGGCGTGGTGTTCATCTTCATCCTGCCGGTGGCGTGGGCCCTGTTCTT
>JAZKEE010000051.1:10598-24806 GCA_040387235.1 Pseudomonadota bacterium | reverse complement strand
TTCACCCAGAACACCATGGCCACATCCCCCGTGCTTCGCCGCCTGCTCGCCCTGCAACAACGCCTGGCCGACCTCGATGCCGAGCAGCGGCAGGCGGACGCGGACGACAGCGATGGTGACAGCGACGAGGCCGTGCAAACCGCCCCCGCCGCCCTGGAGGCCAGCCACCAGCTGATGTTCGCGCCCATCGGCGAGCGCTGGCATGTGCACTACCACGGCCCGGCCGCGAGCACCGGGGATACGGAGCAGCCCATCTTTGCCGAGCTGCTGGACACGCTGGCCGAGCCCGCCGTCGCCCAGGCGCTGCACGCGCTGACCTTCACCGGACCCGACGAAGGCGCCAACGGCACGCGCGAATGGGTGTTCACGCCGCTGATCGGGCGCGGCGTGCCCTTCCCCCACCTGCGCCACCTGGCCATACCGCAGGCCGACAACACGGCGCACAACGCGGTGTGCATCGTGCGCGAAGGCGAGATCCTGGACGATGCGGGCGACGTGGCGCGCCTGGTGGCGCTGGCGCCCGCACTCGAATCGCTGGAGCTGCCCCAGGCGCCCGACCCGGCCTTTTTTGGCGTGCCGCTGCCCGCGCTGCGCCGCCTGAAGATCGGCGCCGGCCACAACCCCAATGGCTTCATCGGCCACCTGGCGCGCCATGCCGCGCAGTACCCTGCCCTGCGCCAACTCGACTTCAGCGACGTGCTGGGCCCGTTCATGCAGCCCGAGGGCGACTGGCCCGCAACCCCTTTCGAGGACTACGAAGCGCTGTTCCAGTCGGCCGTGGGCGGCAAGCTGTGGGCCATGGTGCTGCGCAATGCGCAGCTGACCGAGGCGCAGTACCGGCAGCTGCACCAGATGCGTCCCAACGCCTCGCTGCAGGTGGCGCACAACTTCCCCGGCTGCTATGTGGACCACTGGAACCCCAGGGGCTTTGCCTGGAAGCATCTGCTGGTGAACGATTGAGCCTGGCGGGGGCGTTGCAGCCGGCAGGTCGGCAGGAACCGTTGCAGCAGGGTGCCTATGGAGCCTTCTGCGCCTGTTGTACTTGCTGCACCCGGTACACCCGCAGCTCGCCATCCGCATGGGTCACCAGCAGCCGGCCATCGGTGCTGAAGGCCAGGGGGTACTGTGCCACGGTGCGGATGCGCTGGCGCACCTGGCCGCTGGCCGCGTCGATGGCGAGGAGCTCGCCGGCACGCGATGCCGGGTGTGCGCGGCGCTCCACGCGCAGGCCATTGGCGCTGGACGCAATGCCGTAGGCCGCATGGTCCGAAGGCAGCGGGCCGTCCGCCACCGACAGCATCGTGCCCGAGCGCATGTCGAATGTGCGCAGCCGCTGGCGCTTTTCGATCCATGCGTTGAAGCGGGCCACGCCCTGGGCCTGGTCGAACGCGAAGCCCTGCAGGGTTCCATCCGGCGGGAGGCCCGGGTCGGCGGACGGGGGCTGCAGCACGATGGGCACGCTGTCCTTGTCCAGGTCACGAAAGCGCGCATAGGGAGGCTGCTGGTCGGTATGCCAGGACCAGACCGAGCCGCCCACCTTCTGCAGTCCCCCCACGTGCCATGGCGCCGCATCGCCATAGTGGCGCTGCGCCTGCAGCCGCAGTGACGGGACTTCCAGCCCCTGCGCGAGCAGGCTGGCCGCCGTGGGCTGGTGCTCGGACCCGCAGGCGAACCACAGGCCCCGACCATCCTGCGCGAACAGCACGGCGTTCTCGATGGACCGGGAGTCGGCAAGGCACGGTGCCCCCGCGTGGCGGTACTCGCCGGCCAGCGCAAAGCCCGGCACGGCATACAGCCGCAGGGCGACCTGGTGGCGGGAATATTGGCTCTTCACCCGGTCCCCTTGGGTGCGCAACGCCAGCCACCGTGCATCGGGGCTCCAGGCCCAGTCGGGTGATTCATGCACGCCCAGCTCCCCCTGCAGCCGGTGCGCGAGTGCGCCCGTAGCCGCATCGATGACAATGACCCGGCGGTCGCGCGCCACCGCGACGACAAAGCGGCCATCGGGCGACACCGACGCCCCGCGCGGCGTTTCGCGCACCTGCACCGGGGCACTGTAGGCGTACTGGAGCAGTGGCTCGCCTTCGGATTCGTCCTGGGCGGGCGGCGGCGAAAGCGCACGCTGCACGGCCAGCTGCAGCCGCCCGGCCGCACCCGGCGCCAGCGCGGCCACCACCATGGGGACCAGCAGCGCGCCCACCAACACTGCCGCGCCCAGCCTGCGGCCGCCCTGCGGTGTTGTTGACTGCAGCACTGCGCCCTGCGGGGCGTGAAGCCCCCGCGCGAAGACCCACAGCGCCACCAGAGCCCAGATGGCGTGCTCCAGCGCCTGGACGACCAGCGCCGAGGCGCGCTTGGGCCATGGCCAGCCATTCATGGCGCTGCGGGCCAGCAGGTCGATGCTCACCCCGGCCTGCACCCAGAGCACCCACAGGGCTGCGGTGACCAGGGTTGCCCCCGCCACCGCCCGCAGCGGCAGCGCGGGGCGAACCTGCGCCATGCGGGCAAAGACCCAGGCCGGCAGTACCATCCCAGCCGCCGCCAGAACGGGAATCAGGCCGGCCGTGGGCAACCAGAGATGGCCATTGAAGTCGCCCTGGTGCTGCCCCAGGAGGGGCAGTACGCTGCGCGAGAGGACGAGCACCACGCCCGACAGGCCCGCCACGGCGATTTTGCCCGCCATGAAGACAAGGGACATGGCCACGGCGATGCGCCACCATGGCAGCGCTGGCAGCGCACGCCGCAGCACCGAGGTGTGCAGCAGCGTAGGCGCGGCCAATGCCAGGGCCCCCAGCAGAGCCAACGCGAACGGCAGCCACGAGGCGAGCGGGTCGGCGGGCCGGACCTCCTTGTTCAGCGCGGTCCAGCCCACTGCATTCAGGACCGGCGTGGCTGCATTGGCAAGAATCCAGCCCAGCGCGATGCCGGGTGTCAGGCGCAGCGCAGGGGATGAAGGTGCGTGGGCAAGGTTCACAGGGTTTCGTTTTTCTGGTGTTCCGTCCCGTCAATAGATGCCAAAGAGCAAGGCCGATGGATATCGCGTCAGGGCAAGGCGCAAACCGCAGCGATAGCTGTAGCTACCGCGGGGATTTGCAGCGCCGCCCTGGTGTGAAAGACGCGGCTTTGTTGGCATTTGTTTGCGGGACGCAACACTGGGTGGCAAATCCAGGCCGCCGCCACGGGACCGCGGCGCCTGCAGAAGGAAGAAAGTGTCCGGGCCGTCTGTGAGGCGTGGATGAAGTGTGTGAGGGCAGCGTGAAAGGCCAGGCAACAGTCCTTGATACCGCACCTCCCATGCCTTGGTGACCCCTGCCGTCAAGGCGCAGTTGTCCTACCCGATGCCGTCGCTGGTTGCGACACAGTGCTTGCATGGAGAAGGATGATGACATTCCCGCACGCCGCCCGCGAGCGGCTGCCCTGCCCACGACACTGCAGATGGCGGCGCTGCTGCTGCCCTGCGTTGCCCTGCTGGCTGCGTGCCAGGGCAAGGATGACCTGAGTGCCAGCGGCTGCCTGCCGCTGCGCGCACCGGCGCAGGTGGTGCTGTTGCAGGAGGCGGGGCTGTACACGGTGCGCGACTCCAAAACACTGGTGTTGTCGGCCCACCCGCGCGATTCGGTGAACGATGGCTTTCACGGCACGCAGCTGGTGCGCACGCTGGCCCCGGGCACCGCGTTGAGCATCGAACGGCTGCAGCAGGCCTGGGGTTTCGACGTGGGCAAGGGCCGCATCAGTGCCTTCGGCACCGTCGCCGGTGGCGAGCGGTACGAATACGGATGGGGTGGTGGCACCACGATAGGCCGTGCCCCGTGGGAGCCGTCTGCGGTGCCCAGGCTGCGCACCGTGTCGTGTGGCGATTGATGGCAATGCGGCGCCCCCGCCCCATGTGCAACGTTCACGCACCAGCGCACCCGCTCGCGCGCTCACCCCATTTTTGAAGGAAAGGAGCCTTCCATGAAGCTGACCCTTTGTCACGCCGCAGCCACTGCGCTGCTCCTTGCCGCTGGCGCACCGGCCCTGGCGCAGACGACGGTGCTCTACTCCGCGCGCCCGGCCATCGGGCTGAGCGTGAGCGACAAGATGGCGGCCCGGCAGGTGCCGGTGGAGTTCACCGTCACCATGCCGGACGGCAAGACGACCACGGCCACGGCTGAGCCCGAGAACGATGGCGAGCGCGCGGGCACCGTTCATTACCCCAGCGATTTCGGCAATGCCGGCACCCGCGTGGGCAGCTACACCTGGCAGGCGCGCATGGGCGGCAAGGTGGTACAGACCGGGCGCTTCGCCTACCGCCCCTCGAAGGAGGGGCAGTTGCTGTTCGTGCCGGGGTGAGCCGGGGCATTCGCACCGGCCGCACCCTGCCGGTTGCGGCCATCGGACCAACAACGGGTGGCACGGCGTCGGCCAGGCTTTGACCCGGCAGCGGCATGCCCCGATGGTGCCTACAAGTACATGCCCTGGTTCACCATCTGCAGAATGGTGGCGTCACTGCCGCTCATCGTGCCGACCAGGATCACGTTCCAGCTCTGCGCACTGCCCGGGTCGACGTCTTCCACATAGTAGATGGACCCATTGGCATCATTGCTGGAGCTGCCCGAAGAGAAGGAGAAGATCACCGCCTTGCGGTTGTCGGCGATGAGTACCTCGCCGGGGGCTCCTGTGCTGGCCGTCTTGATGTCGGTATTGCTCAGGCTTGAGGATCCGTAGCGCACGCCGATGTTCTCGCCAGGTGCCAGGACCAGGCGCACGCCGGAGTCGGTCGCAAGCACCACAGCGCCCTTCACCGCGCCCGCTGTGCCGAGAAACGCCCGAAAATCGAATTTACCGCCACTGAGCACGCCGTTCAGGGTGTCACTGCCGTTGGCGGAAGCCGTTGCCTCGAAGACATAGGTGGCGGCGCTGCCAGCGGTGGTGATGGTGTCGTTGCCGCTGCCGCCACGCAATACGTCGGCACCGCCATTGCCCACCAGGGTATCGGCGTCTGATGTGCCCGTGAGCGTGTTGGCGCCGGTGTTGCCACTCAGCGTAACTGGGCCCTGCGTGCGGGTGCTGGCGTTGATGTTTTCGCTGGTCGAGCCGGTGCTGGTCCCCGCAGCGCCAGTGGAGATCCAGAACGCGTTGATGCCGCTGAAATTGTTGCCGACCACCAGGGTCTCGGCCGTGGAGGATGCAAACACCACACTGTCGCTGCCGCCGCCGCTGACCAGCGAGTCATTGGCGGCATCCGCCGCAGTGCCGAAGAAGAAGCTGTCGTTGCCGCTGCCGCCGACGAGGGTGTCCGCGCCCGAGCCGCCGTGAAAGCTGTTCGTGCCCACGCCCACGCCCTTGAGCGTCATGCCCTGGGACACACCCCTCAGGTCGAAGCTGCCAGACGAGGTGTTCTTCGTGTCGCCCGAAAGATCAATGGTGGTCACGCCGCCGAGGTTGAAGTTGCTGTTGACGACGATGCTGTGCGCATAGTTTGTCGAGGACTGGCTTCGCGCCGTGATCTGCTCCACGCTCGTCATGCGCGTCAGGTCGGATGCGGTTGTCAAGGCGATGCCGCCGTCGATCTCGGCGGTGTCGATGTCGTTGCCGCCATTGACCAGGTCGAGCAGCGCGTTTGCCGACAGAAACTGCGCCATCGAACCGTACAGGAAGGTGTCGTTGCCGGCATCGCCGTTGAGGGTGTCGGCCCCGCCGCCGCCGGTGACGAAGTCCGCGCCGCCACCGGCGTTGACAGTGTCGATACCGCTGCCCAGGGTGATGGTGTTGGCCCCGGTACCGCCCGTCACCGTAAGTTTTCCCGTGGCGCTGCTGGCCAACAGATTGCCGTCCGCCAGTGCCACGCTGGCCGTGGAGTTGCCGGCCAATGCCAGCGACTTGCCGGCGGCCAGGGCTTGGGCGTCGATCGACTGCGCCGCACCCAGCGTGACCGCGTAGTTGGCGTTGGCAAGGGTGAAATGCTCCACCGCCGCGTGCAGGGTCTCGCTGCCACTGAGCGCCGTGGTGAGGATGATCCTGTCGTTGTTGCCTGTGGCGGTGATGCCGCCCGTGTTGAAGGCGTTGTACTGCGCCGCTGTCATGGTGACGGCGTCCGTCAGCGACAGGAGTTCGACCGTGCCGATGGTGGCGCCCGCGATGTTGGCGCCGTCGGTGGCTTTCAGCACGTCGGCACCGTTGGCCAGGGTATAGGAGCCGGTGACCGTGCTGCCGCCCACGTTGATCGTGGTGGCGTTGCCACTGCTGCCGGTGACCTTGGTGCCCGCCAGCACGGTGACCGTGTTCAGGCCGCCGGCCGACACGTTGTAGGTTTCCACCTCGGCCTGGGCCGTGACCACGCCGCCGGTGGTGATGGACACGAAGTCCGTCGATCCGGACGCAGAAATCTTGGTCAGCGCCTCGTGCTGGGCCTGCGTCATGGTGATCCCGCCGGTCAGCGAGAGGTTTTCTGCCTCGGTGGCCGCGCCGGCATTCACTGCGGAGATATTGGCGTTGGTGCCCGACGCGACGATGGTGTCGCCTGTGTGGCCCAGCAACCAGGTGCTTCCAAGCACGTTGAGGTTGCCGACATCCACCGTGGTGGCGTTGGCCGCCGAGCCGGTGATTTTTGTCGCGACGGCAAGCGCCGTCAACGTATTGGCGCCGCCTGCCGAAAGGACATAGGTTTCGATGCCGGACCTGGCGGTGACGGCCCCGCCCGTGGTGATGGTCACCTCGTCCGAACCGCCGGTGGCACCGACGGTGGTAAACGCCGCGTGCTGCGCCTGTGACATGCTGATCGCACCGTTGATGGTGAGATCCTTGGCCGTGGTGGCGCCGCCGCCGTTCACGCCCGAAAGGTTCACGCCATTGCCCGCGCTGATCGCGCCGGATAAGCCGTTGAGGACGTAGTTGCCGGTGACTGCCAGGCCGGGGGCGATGACCAATGTCGCATCACCCGAACCGCCAATCACGTTGGTGGTCCCAAGCGTGATGAGGATGGTGTTCGGGACGCTGGAGTTCGCCACCCTGTAGGTTTCCACATCCGCGCGGGCGGTGATCGTGCCGCTGTTGACAATGGTCACGCTGTCCGATGAGCCGGGCGCCGCAATGCTGGCCAGCGCTTCGTGCTGCGCCTGCGTCATGAGGATGTTGCCGGTCAGCGCAAGCTTGTCCGCCGTGGTGACGGCACCGCCGTTGACGAATTGGATGTTGGCGCCGTCGGTGGCGACCAGCGTGTCGTCGCTGGCGTGGCCCAGTGCCCAGGTGCCGGTGGGCGTGGCGCCGGCAATGGCCAGCGTGGTCCCGGTGCCGGCAGGGCTGCTCACGTGCTGCCCCACGGTGCCCAGCGCCACGCTGTTGGCGAAGTTGCCCAGCACGAAGGATTCAACGCTGGCGGCCAGCGCGCCGCTGGCCTGGGTGGTCAGGGTCACCACCTGGGTGCCCGAGGTGCCATTGGCCAGCGCGGCCTGCGCGGCCGTCATGGCGTAGCTACCGGCGACCAGCACGATGCTGTCGATGCCGGCGACTGTTGTGGCCGAGATGTCGGCGGGCGCTGCGGTGGCGATCACGCTGTCCGCGCCGTGGGCCTTCAAGGTGGCGGCGGTGCCCCCGCCCAGGGCGGCCAGCGTGTCGCGCACGGTGGTGGTGCCCGCATCGGTCAGCGTGCCCGCCGCCCCGCCGGTGCCGATGCGCCCGATGGCGGCCTGCGCGGCCGTGAGCGTGTAGTTCTGCCCGCTGGTGAGGGCGAAGCCGCCGACCCCGGTCGCGGTGAAAGCGGTGAGGTCTTCCCCACCCGCATTGGCCACCACCAGGGCGGTGCCCGCGCCAGAGAACGCCTTGCCATTGGCCAGCGCGCTGGCGATGGCCACGGTCGTGCCCCCGGGCACGATGATGCCGGCCAGCGGGCCAGCCAGCGTGGCGGTGCCTGCGCTGCCGCCGCTGCTGGTGAAGGTAAAGGTGCCCAACGCCTCGGTCACGTCGATCTGCGTGCCCGCGCTGGTGAACGATACGGTGTTGCCCGCATCCTTGGTCACCGCGAACACCGGTGGCGGGCCGCCACCGCCTGCGACCGGAGCCAGCGGCTGGTCGAGCACGAGCTTGGCCGCGGCCACCGAGGCAGGGTCCTGCGTGACGTTCTCCAGCACCTTGGCCAGGGCCGCGAAGTCGGTTTCCGAGCGGCTCGCGATCTGGGCGTGGTAGTAGGCCACCTCGGTCTTGTTCTCCAGCAGCGCGCGCGCAGCCGCGTACTGCGGCGGCAACGTGGGGGAATCAAGGGCCTGCACGGCGGCAAAAATGATCTGCTGCGGCGACGCACCGGCGTTGAAGAGGTCCGCCGCCACGCGGTGCAGCGCGGCATCGGCCCCAAGGCCCATGCCGGCCAGGAACTGGGTGGCGAAGGCATCGCCCGCCATGCCGGCCGGGTAGCGCGCCTGGAACTGCGGCAGCCCCGCGAGCGCCAAAGCCACATCGGGCAGGCTGCGGCCCATGTCCTCATAGGCTTTTTCGACCACCGGCAAATAGGCATGGCCAGGGGAAATACCCAGCATGCTGATGACAAGTTTGATGAGCAGCTTCTGCTCTTGCGTACTGACCGCCATGGTGGTTCTCCTGCAGGCTTTTGGTTGTATGGGCCGCGGAGATGCGGAACAGTGCTCTGATCATAGTGGCGCCATACCCCCTGGATGCCCCCAGAACAGGTAACAATGGCAGGCTTTACAACCGATCATCATCGGTCGTGGCGGCAAACTGCCAAGCCCATTTCCGGAATGGCGCAAGGCACTGCGAATGGATCCCATTCATTGTCCTTGCCCCCCCTTCGATGCGCCCCCTCCGGTACTCCGTCAACGGCACCCTGGAGGGGTGCTGCGACCACCGCGCCATGCCTGCGGACGAAGCAACATCGACCCGGCAAAGAAGTACGTCGTGTCGAGCACCCTGGCGCAGGTCGACTGGAATGCGCAGTTGCTGCGCGGGGACAACCTGGGCGCCGCCGTCCAGCAGCTCCAGCAGCAGCCTGGCAAGGGGTTGTTCACAGGGAGCGTGAAGCCTCCCGATGGCGCTGGCGGAGCTGGGCCTGATCGACAAGTATGAGTTCGTCGTGCACCCCCGGCTGGTGGGCCATGGGCCCAGCCTGTTCGCGGGGCTGTCGACGTATGTCGGCTTGAAGCGGGTGGGCCGGTTGGAGTTCGGCGCGGGGGCCGTGGCCATGCGGTATTTGCCGCGGTGGTAGCGGCAGGCTTGAGCAAGAGGCAGCGGGCCTTTGGCAGGTCAGCGCCGCGCAGACGGCCCCTGCGCTTTCAAAACCGGCCCCAGGTGGTTGACTGCCGTGCTGCCAGGCAAGCGCATGCAGGTTCAACCCTCACCGCACGCGTGCCCCGCGCGACCGCGTGCGGACACCCTTGTTCCCTTGCTGCAAGGGCCAAGATCCAGGACACCGCCTCACCTGTCAATGCGCCAAACGGGTGGGGCCCACACGCCATATGGCTGACAGTTCTTCGGTGTATCTTCAAGGGCAATCCAAGAAAAAATGGGTGCGGGCCACGGAACGCAACAGACACCCCAACAACACAGAAAAACGGTTCCGTCATCGGGAGGGAGAACTCAAACCACACGCAGTTGACAACGAACGCTTGCCGCATTCGCGGCGCGTGCGCACCCGTTGCCGGGCCGCGCACGACAAGGCACCAGGCACCTCGGAACGCCAGCGGCGCCCGGCCCCAGCCAGGCGCCACCTTCTTTTCCTTCTTTTCTCATTTACTACACCAACGTTCGGACTTTCGCCTCTGCCCTTGCGCCACCGCACGATGGCGGAGAGCCCGAACGGGCCATATCGCATGAAAATCCAGCGCCTCTTCTCTATCTCCGTCCTGCTTCCCCTGGCACTCGTCGCGGGTTGCGCAACCAATACCCCGGCACCCACCAGCAAGCCAGTGGCCCAGGTCCCCACGCTGACGGTGAAGCTCGATTGCGGCAGCTGCCAGGTCAACCCCAAGGTGCCCTCCCTTCTGGTGGACGGCTACAACGCAGCCGCCGCAGAAGCCGGTGCGGTGGTGGTCAAGGACAAGCAGGCCACGGTGACCATCAAGTCCTACGTGGCACGCAACGACGCAGCCCGCTTCCTGGCAGGCGCATTGGCCGGCAAGGACGAAATACAGGCCGAAGTCGCCTACCAGGATCAGAAATTTGCCGTGGAAGACTACTACCGCAATGCATGGCTGGGCATCGAGCCCCTGGCCAAGAAGATCGGCGAGATGACGTTCGAGAAACTGAAATAACGGCAACGTCGCCTGCAAGGCAATGGCGTTGTCCATGGACTTGCAGGTCAGAAAGAAAATCCGGCACGCTCCGATGGGGCCACCAGCCCGGCTGACGGAGCCTCGCAGGCGCCTTCTACATCTGCCCGGCTGCCATTGATGCGAGCATGGCCAGCACCCACAGCAGCATGAGCACAGCGAACCTTCGGTTATCGGCTGACAACGCCATGTACTGGTGCAGCACGCGGCGCAGCAGGCCCCTGACGATGAAGAGTGGATTCATGAAAACACCCCAGGCCGCCACGCTGGTGTTGAGGGGTGGCGGTCTGGGCAAGTCTGTTCGTTGGTTCGTCGCTCAGTCAGCGATGCGCACGCCCTGCACCTGGGTGCCCAGCTTGAAGTACAGCACGCCATCGGCGCCCAGCGCCCAGGGGGCCGTCTGCTGCGCGGCACTGCCTTCGGGCAGCACCCATTGCGGCACCAGGCGCCATTGGGTGCCGCCAAGTGCCAGCGTCATCGCGCCATCACTGGCCGATGGCTGCACCGCCAGGGTGGCGCCGGGCAGCGCCGTGGTCAGGATGGTGCTGGCCTGCACAGAGCTCAGCAGCGCGGGCAGCAGCAACTGCCGCGCGCCCTGCCCTGTCTGCAGGTAAAGGCGGCCTTGCTCGTCCACGCCGATCTGCGGGGTGCCGGTGGCGGGGGCGCCGGCGCCTGTCCAGTCGGGCCGCAGCACGTAGGTATGGCCACCGGTACGCAGTTGCAGCACGCCCTCGGCGCCAAGCCTGGTCTGGGCATCGGGCAGCAATGCCGTGATGGCATGGGCCAGGCCCGCCAGGTCGGCCACGGCGGGCGCAAACTGCACCACCACGCCGCCGCGCACCCAGCGCAGCAGGCCCAGCGGGGTGAAGGTGATGCCATCGGGTAGGCGCGCATCGATGGTGATGGGCTGCACGGGCAGCAGTTGCAACACCTGCCCGCCATCGCGCACCAGCACCACGCCCGAGGGGGCGGTCTCCAGGCCCACGGCAAGGTTCGCGCCCGAGAGGCGGGTGACCGGGCCAGCCAGGCGCGCATAGGCCGCGCCGTCCACGGTGATGCTGGCGGGCAGGTTGGCAAACGCCATGGCATCGCCCACCTGCAGTGCATCGCCCTTGAGCGAGCCGAGCGCAATGGACACCAGCTTGCCCTGTGCGTCCACCTGCAGGCGCTCGCCCGCCAGCAGGCCCTGGCTGCCCACCTGCGGCAGGCTGCCTTGCGGAGGCACCAGCGAACCGCTGACCACGGCCACCGTCAATGGCTGCGCCTCGATGCGCGTGCCTGCAGCCCCCGAACTGAGCAGCACCTCACCCGCCAGCGCCATGGGCTGGCCGGGGGCGCTGCTGGTCATGCTTGCCCAGCCCTGCAGCACCACCAGCACCAGCACGGTCTGGCCATTGACCTGGGCCACCTGCAGTTGGGTGCCGGGCAGGGCCTGCACCATGAGCGGCTGGCCGTTGACCGTGACCTGCAGCGTGACCGGCGTGGTCCCCGTGCCGGGCAGAACGATGGTGCCGCCGACTGCCCCTGGGCCCACGATGATCGGCAGGCTGGGGTCGGTGATGGTGGTGACGCCCGTGCTGTTGACACTGACCGAGGTGGGTGCGCCACCGCCGGCGGGCGAGGCCGTCGTGACCGGGGCGCTGGCGGCCGATGCCAGGCTGTCGCCCGCGCCATTGGTCGCCTTGACCCTGAAGGTGTAGGCCGTGCCACTGGCCAGCCCCGTCACCGTGCAGGTGGTGGGCAGGGGACTGCCGGTGCTGACCGTGCAGGTCTTGGTCGCATCGGTCACAGCCGTCACGGTATAGGCGGTGATGGCGCTGCCGCCATTGCTGGCGGGGGCCGTCCACGCCACCGTGGCCTGGGCAGTGCCGGCCGTGGCGGTCACTGCGGTGGGGGCGCCAGGGACATCGGGCACCAGCATCAGGCGAGAGCGCGTGGGTGCTGCCGCAAAGTAGGCGGCATCGGCGCCCGTGCCGCCGGCTTGGAGTGCCAGCACGCCGCACAGGTACCCGGTCTTGCCGGGCAACACGGTCAGCGTGGTGCCGGCAACGGTGCAGACATCGGGCGTGAAGGTGTCGAATGCCACGGCCAGGCCGCTGCTGGCGGTGGCCGACAGGGTGGTCGAGGTGCCCGAGGCAGGCGAGCCAGCCGCCACAGGAAAGTCGATGGTCTGCGCAGTGGCCATGCGCGTTGGCAGGTTGCGGTTGGCCGTGCCCCCGTTGCCCAGTTGGCCAAGAAAGTTGCCCCCCCAGCACTGCACGGCCCCGGAGGTGGTCAGCGCGCAGGTGTGCTCGCTCCCTACCGCAATAGACGCCACCCCGCTGGCCAGGCCCGTGACGGGTTGGGGCGTGGTTTTGTTGGTGGTGCTGCCATCGCCGTTGTTCCCCCAGCACTGCACGGCCCCGGCCGTGGTCAGCGCGCAGGTGTGCGCGCGCCCTGCCGCAATGGCCGCCATCCCGCTGGTCAAGCCCGTGACGGGGTGGGGTGTAGTTTTGCCGGTGAAGCTGCCATCGCCCAGTTGGCCAACGGCGTTGCTCCCCCAGCACTGCACGGCCCCGGCCGTGGTCAGCGCGCAGGTGTGGGAGCCCGCTGCCGCAATGGCCGCCACTCCGCTGGCCAGGCCCGTGACGGGCTGGGGCGCGCTCTGGTTGGTGGTGCTGCCATCGCCCAGTTGGCGACTACTGTTCCAGCCCCAGCACTGCACGGCCCCGGCAGTGGTCAGCGCGCAGGTGTGGTAATCCCCTGCCGCAATAGACGCCACCCCGCTGGCCAGGCCCGAGACGGGCTGGGGCGTGGTTTTGCTGGTGGTGCTGCCATCGCCCAGTTGGCCGAAAACGTTATGGCCCCAGCACTGCACGGCCCCGGCCGTGGTCAGCGCGCAGGTGTGAAACTGCCCTGCTGCAATGGTAGCCACCCCGCTGGCCAGGCCTGTAACCGGCTGGGGCGTGCTCCTGTTGGTGGCGCTGCCATCGCCCAACTGGCCGAGGTTGTTTTGGCCCCAGCAGTGCACAGCCCCGGCCGTGGTCACGGCGCAGGTGTGGGCAACTCCTGCCGCAATGGCCGCCACTCCGCTGGCCAGGCCTGTGACGGGCTGGGGCGTGGTTTTGTTGGTGGTGCTGCCATCGCCTAGCTGACCGTCATCGTTGTAGCCCCAGCACTGCACGGCCCCGGCCGTGGTCAGCGCGCAGTTGTGGAAATCCCCTGCCGCCATGGCCGCCACCCCGCTGGCCAGGATCGTGACGGACTGGGGCGTATTCTTGTCGGTGGTGCCGCCATTGCCCAGCTCACCGTCACCGTTGTAGCCCCAGCACTGCAGGGCCCCGGCCGTGGTCAGCGCGCAGTTGTGGTAGCCCCCTGCCGCAATGGCCGCCACGCCGCTGGCCAGGCCCGAGACGGGCTGGGGCGTGCGCTTGTTGGTATTGCTGCCATCGCCCAGTTGGCTATCGACGTTGCTGCCCCAGCACTGCACGGCGCCGGCCGTGGTCAGCGCGCAGGTGTGGTCATCCCCGGGCGCGATGGCCGCCACTCCGCTGGCCAGGCCCGTGACGGGCTGGGGCGTGTTTTGGTTGGTGGTGCCGCCATCGCCCAGCTGGCCGAAAGCGTTCTTGCCCCAGCACTGCATGGCGCCGGCCGTGGTCAGCGCGCAGGTGTGGCTGTACCCCGCCGCAATGGCTGCCACCCCGCTGGCCAGGCCCGTGATGGGCTGGGGCGTGCTCTTGTTGGTGGTGCTGCCGTCGCCCAGTTGGCCTTCAGCGTTGTAGCCCCAGCACTGCACGGCCCCGGCCGCGGTCAGCGCGCAGGTGTGTTTGGCACCCGCCGAAATGGCCACCACCCCGCTGGCCAGGCCGGTGACGGGCTGGGGCGTGGTTCTGTCGGTGGTGCCGCCATCGCCCACTTGGCCGTTGAGGTTCAAGCCCCAGCACCGCACGGCCCCGGCCGTGGTCAGCGCGCA
>JAZKEE010000051.1:0-10498 GCA_040387235.1 Pseudomonadota bacterium | reverse complement strand
GCACGGCCCCGGCCGTGGTCAGCGCGCACGTGTGGAGCTTGCCCCCAGCCACTTGCTGCACAGGCTGGCCCAGCACCGATGCCGGCACGGGGCTTTGGGCCCGCGTGGGCGTGGCGCCGCACAGCAGCAGCCAGGCCATCACCAGCCACAGCCGCAGGGCCCATGGGGTGGCGGCGCGCCGCCGGGCCAGGGCTCCCCCCGTGTCAGGGGTGCTTGAGAAGGGGGTCGGGCGGGTTGGCATGGGGGCAGCTTTCGTGACGAAAACGCCGGCGCAGGCTGCGCACAGGCGATGACGCCGGAATCTATCGGTTTGCGGCCGGCCTGTATGTCCCTAGAACTAGCTACAAGCGAAGCGGCGCAGCCCCTTGCGCAGGCGCCTGCACCCGAGTACACCGGGCCAGGCAGCGCAGAAAGGGAGTGCCGCCTGGGGCAGCAGGGGCCGCAGGGCCGGCTACGGCGCAGGCGGTTGGCCGGGCGCCTGCAGCGGCAGCCACAGCACGCAGCGCGTGCCGGCCGCCGTGCTGGCCCAGGACACGCTGGCGCCGATGGCGTCGGCACGGCGCAGCTGGTTCTTCAGGCCGCGCCCGCGCGCCTGCAATGCGGCGTCGACATCGAAGCCGTGGCCGTCGTCCAGCACGCGCACCTCGATGCCGCCGGCGCTTTCCTCGCACTCGACGCGGATGCAGGAGGCCTGCGCGTGTTTGACCACATTGGCAAAGCATTCCTGCAGGATGCGCAGCAGGTTCAGCGCGCTGCCGGCATCAAGCCACGCCAGGGGCGGCACGTCCTGCACCTCCCAGCGCAGCTCCATGCCCATGCCCTCCAGGCGCGGCGCAAGCCGAAAGCGCAGGGTGGCCAGCAGCAGCAGCAGGTCCGCGTCCACGGGCTCCATGGAGTCGATGGCCAGCTTGAGGTCGTCCATGCACTCGGCCAGCACCTGGGCCAGCTCTTCGCTGCCGGCCTTGCCGTGGCGCACCAGGTGCAGTGCGCTGGTGAGGGAGGAGCCCAGGCCGTCGTGCATGTCCTGCATCAGGCGCTGGCGCTCTTGCGCCAGGGTGGCGCGGTGCTCTGTCTCGCGCAGGCGCTCGTAGCTCAGGGCCAGCTCGCCTTCGCGCTCGCGCAGGCGGTGCTCCAGGTTGATGTTCACGCGCTCCATGCCGTCCAGCGCCGCCAAGTAGCGGCGCAGCATGATGTACGAGAAGATGAAGAACACGCCGATGTTGCTGTAGGGCCCCAGGTAGATGCCCTCCACACTGATCAGCAGGTTGGACTGCAGCAGCCAGTCGTAGCCGCCGGACATCATGCTGATCAGCCCCCAGCCGCCGAGCAGGCCGGCCTCTTTGGAGCCCACGCGCCAGGCATCGCGGCAGGCCACGGCCAGCAGCGAGGTGCCCAGCACCAGCAGCAGTGCGTACAGCAGCGGCGAAATGATCGCCGCATTGGGCGGCGACGGCAGCACCGGCAGCGTCAGCATGCTCACCAGCGCAGTGACCACGCAGGCCGCGATGGTCAGCCTGCGGTGGTGCACCCCATGCAGGTAGCTCAAGAACAGGTACGAGATCAGCACCTGCCAGAACAGCGCGCTCACGGTGAGCCCGCTGAACCATTCATCGCTGATGGGCAGCCGCTGCCGGCTCACGAAGTAGTGCAGCGTCCTCACGAACGCCACAATGGATGTGAAGAAGAACAGCAGGTACAGCGGCTCGTGCCGCCGCCGCAGCCACACGCCCAGCGCGAAGATGCCCGCCGCCACGAAGGCGGCGCTGCTCATGGCCGGAAAGTCGGACTGCAGCCAGTGGCGCGCCTGGTAGCGCCAGCCGATGGCGGCACTGGAGCCGACCCAGGCGGTGGAGATGGCAGCGCCGGTGTGCCGCAGGCGCTGGCCGCGGATCTGCACCTCGTGCACGGTGGGCGCGCCGGCCGTGCCCTGCAGGGGTATCCACAAGGGCAGGTTCACCGCGTTCCACAAAAATTTGGCATCCGTCTGGTAGAGCAGCCTTCCGTCGGCGTACACGGCGATCTGGCCGTCCGACTTCCAGCGCGGCAGGTACAGGTACAGAGGGCCGGCCTCAGGCGCCAGCGCGGGCACCGCCAGGCGGTACCAGACCTCGGTGGTCAGCGGCTGGCCCTGCTGCTGCTGAGGCACCTTCACCTGCGGCGACTGGGCAAACGGCAGCGCCACCGGCTCCCACCCGCCACGCGGCATGTCATCCCCCTGCAGCGCATACGGCGGGGGCGTGAAGCCCACGCTCGGGCGCTCCAGCCGCTGTGCCTGCACGATGTGCGCCGCCGCCGGTTCGGCACGCTCCGGCCTGGCAGGTAGCGGCCCTTCAGGCGACGGGCCGGGGCCGGCCGCCTGCAGCGCACCGCTGCACAGCAGGCACCATGCGAGCACCAGGGCGCGCGCCAGGGCGGCGTTCAGATCAGCCCCCGCGCACGTGCCTCGTAGATCGCCTCGGCCTTGGAGCGCACCTTGAGCTTGGCGTAGGTGCGCCGCACGAAGGTGAGCACGGTGTGGTGCGATACATCCAGCGCGCGCGCAATCTCTTCTGCCGTGAAACCCTTGGTGATGTACTGCAGCACCTCGCGCTCGCGGGCGGACAGGGTGGCGGGGGCATCTGCTTGCGCTGCCGCCTCTGGCGCCTGCACACCGGCCTGCTTGAAGCGCATCAGCACCTGCCTGGCGATCAACGGGCTGATCGGGCTGCCGCCCGCGTGCAGGCTGCGGATCTCGCCCACGATGCGCTCGGGCATGCTGTCCTTGAGCAGGTAGCCGCTGGCTCCCGCCTCGATGGACTGCAGCACATGCGCCTCGTCGCCGAAGGCCGTGCTCACCATCACCGCGCAGCCGGGCCACCGCCGCGCAGCCGCCGCGATGGCTTCGATGCCCGAGCCATCGGGCAGGCCGAGGTCCACCAGCAGCACATCGGCAGCAGGGCCCCCACCGTTCAGAGAGCGCAGCGCCTGCGCCAGCGTGTCGGCCACCCACAGCAGCTGCATGTCATCGGTCTGGCGGATCGCCGAGGCCACGGCCGCCTGGAAACGCGGGTCGTCCTCCACGAGCGCGATCTGGATGCTTGCGGGCTTGTCGATGGCAATGGCTTCTGGCATGGAACGGGGGCTGGATCTGTCGGCATGTCTGTTTGCCTGTCTGTCGGGGCGTGAAGGCCCGTGGAGTGTCCCATAGCACCGGCTTGCGCGCTGTCCCCAGTTCTAGTGACAAGCAAGGCAGGCCAGGCGTGTTGCCCCAGCTAGGCGATACCTTCTTTTCCTTTGTTTTTCCTATTCAGAGCGGCTAACAAAACTCTTCTGGCGTCGTTGCCGCGCCTTGTCGTACTGCTCATCCCTTCTGGTGGACGGCCACAACGCTGCAGCCTCAGAGCCCAGTGCGGTGGTGGTCAAAGACAAGCAGGCCACAGTGACCATCAAGTCCTACGTGGCGGCACCTCCAGCAGCGCAGGCCGAGGGCTCATGGTTCGTGGCACTATAAAAATTCATTTTTGTGGACCTTTTTGCCAGACCATGAGGTGCTTAAAGTGTGCACTTCCCATTTTTACAAGAGCTCTCACGCCATGCCGCGTCTATCCCCACAGGCTGGTATTTCGCGTTCCCGCTGGACTGCCGACGGCGCTGCAGTAGGCCCACTCCACCTGCTCTGAAAAGGCAACACCCATGAACATCCGCATTGCAACCGAACAAGACTATGTGCAGTGGCTGCCCCTGTGGAAGGCTTATCAGACCTTTTACAAAACCAGCATTGCTGAGGCCGTCACTCAGAAAACGTGGACCCGGTTTTTGGACCCCGCAGAACCCATGCACTGCGCCGTAGCCGAGCAAGACGGTGTGCTGATGGGCATGGTGCACTACATCTTTCACCGTAGTTGCTGGACTGCGGAAGACTACGTATACCTGCAAGACCTGTTTGCCTCGCCAGAATTGCGCGGCAAAGGGGTGGGACGCGCCTTGATTGAGCATGTGTACGCCGCAGCAGATGCGAAAGGGGCCAGCCGCGTGCATTGGCTGACGCACGAGACCAACACCGATGCCATGCACCTGTACAACAAGATCGCTGACAGAAGCGGCTTTGTCCAGTACCGAAAGCTGTTGTGAACCCGCTCTCGGATCAGTTGAGATGAAAGAGGTCGAAGCGCTGCTTCGCTGAGCCCACGGGTCCGCGTATGTCGATGTCGACGACGCATTCCAGCGTGGCAATGCGTTCGTCGATGAGCTGGGCCAGTTCTTGGCGCGTCTGGCCGATGAAGTAGATCAGCACGTCTAAGCGGCCAAGGGTCAGGCCGTAGAAGGCACAGCACTCCAGCTGTGCGACCGCCTCGGCGCCGCCAAAGCGCGTTCCACGCGCTGGGATGGGGATGAGACAGTCCACGGTCCAGCCACCCGCTCAGCAGCCCCGTCCATGGAGCGTTAAAGTCCGCTGCCTATGCCTTCACCAGATTCGACAACCGCCTTGCGCACCTTAACGGGTACCCAGGCTGCAACCACAGACCCCCACCGCCGTGCAACGCAGCCCGAAGTGGCGAAGCCACACGGCAGCCACAACCAAAAGCTGCTGCTGGGCCTGAGCCTGATCCTCATTGCCTGCAACCTGCGGCCGGTGTTTGGCAGCCTCTCCGTGGTCTTGCCCGAGGTGATGCGCGACACCGGCCTGTCCGCCGTCGGTGCCAGTATGCTGACCACCTTGCCCATCGTGTGCCTCGGGCTGTTTTCTGCACCCACGCCCGCCCTTGCCCGCCGGTTCGGGCCGGAGCGGGTGCTGCTGCTGGCCCTGCTGCTCATCACGGTGGGCACCGTGCTGCGCGCCGCGGGCACGCTGGCGCCGCTGTTTGCGTCGTCGGTGTTGGCAGGGGCCGGGATTGCCATGGGCAATGTGCTGCTGCCGGGCCTGGTCAAGCGCAGCTTTGCCCGCCACACCGCGTTGATGACCGGCCTGTACACGCTGGCGATCTGCGCGGGCGCCGCATCAGCCACGGCCTTGACCGTGCCGCTGATGGTGGGGGCATTCGACGGACACTGGGCCTGGGCCCTGGCGTTCTGGGCGCTGCCCGCCGTGCTGGTGCTGCTGCTCTGGGCGCCGCAGGCGTGGCACACCCGCGCCCAGCCCCTCGACACCGCGTCTGGGGGAGGCGCACTCTGGCGCGATCGCCTGGCCTGGCAGGTGACTGCCTTCATGGGGCTGCAATCGGCCCTGGCCTTCATCGTGATGGGCTGGCTGTCGCCGCTGTTGCGAGAGCGCGGCATTGGCAGTGCGGACGCAGGCTACATCGTGGCAGTGTCGATACTGACCCAACTGGTCACCTGCCTGCTGGTGCCCTCGTTCGCCGCACGCTGCCGCGACCAGCGGGCACTGGCCGTCGGCATGAGTGCGTTGATCCTGGTCGCCTTTCTCGGTCTGATGGTCGGCCCGCTGGGTGGCCGCTGGCTGTGGGCCGTGCTGCTCGGGTGCGGCCAGGGCGGCGGCTTTGCGCTGGCCCTGAGCCTGATCGTGATGCGCAGCGGCAACGCGCAAATCACAGCCCAGCTGTCGGCCATGGCACAAGGCTGGGGCTACCTGCTGGCCGCTGGCGGGCCACTGCTGGTCGGTGTGCTGCGTGAGTGGACGGGGGGATATGCGGCCAATACCTGGCTGGTGGGGGCGCTTGCGGTGGCGATGGCATGGAGCGGCTGGGGGGCCGGGCGGCGCCTGCTGGTTCAGGCGAAAGAGTGATGGGTTCTGCAGTGCGTGGGACAACGGCCGGGCGAGGACAACGTGCGCATGCGTTCCAGCGACATCGCCGGTCGCTTTGGGGCCCCATCGCCGCTGCTACGATGACGGAAAACGGTCGGAGGCAACCTGACCTCAGAGGCTGGGAATTTTTTGGCCGTGTCCGAGGGGCGCGCCAAAACGCACCGGATCTGGGCGCAAAGCACAGCCAGAGCTCGGGCTATGGCGAGCATTTGCTTTCAACGAGCCGGGGGGTTTTGGCGTGCAAGGCGGGCATGGGCGAAAGATTCTCAGCCTCTCAGGCCCGGACTCGACGGCAACATGTTCGCGAAATGTTCGCAAGCTGGCACTGACCCCTGGGCACCGGGATGGTCAACCGGCGCATTCCACAATTGCTATACATTGCACAACGTCTCACATCCCCAAGAAGAAGGCCGCATGTCGATCACATCCACTCTGAAGTTCTCCGTTGCCGCACTGGCGCTTGTCACTGGCGGGTCTGTTCTTGCACAGGGCACGCCCATCAACGCGGCGGCGTTCGATGCGCTGGTGGCGCAGGGCCCCGTCGCCGATGCGGCGACCATCGCATCGAGCACCTGGGCCACCAAGGTCAAGCAGGCCGGCACGCTGCGCCTGGGCGGTACCCAGACCTCCAATCTCTTCTCGCTGCTGAACGAGAAGGACGGCAAGATCCGCGGCTTCGACGCAGGCCTGGCCCAACTCGTCACGCGCTACATCCTGGGCGATGGGGCCAAGTACCAGTTCACGCAGGTGAACTCGTCCACCCGCGAGCAGGTGCTCATCAACGACCAGGTGGACATGGTGTTCGCCACGTATTCCATCACCCCCGCGCGCGCCGAGAAAATTGCGTTCGCCGGGCCTTACTACACCTCGCAGGCCGGGGTGCTGGTCAAGTCGAACAACAAGGCGATCCAGTCGTACAACGACCTGGCCGGCAAGAAGACCGCCACCCAGGCCGGCTCCACCGGGCCCGCCATCCTGGCGCAGGTCGCGCCCAAGGCGACGGTGCAAGAGTTCCAGACGCACCAGGAGGCCCTGGACGCACTGCGCCAGGGACGCGTGGATGCCTATGTGACCGACCACACCCTGCTGCTCAACGCCCTGAGCCTGGGCACCGGCGACGCGAAGCTGGCAGGCGCACCCTTCGGTGCGCAAGACCCCTACGGCATCGGCCTGCCCAAGGGCTCGGACGGCGTGGCCTTCATCAATGCGTTCTTGAAGAAGATCGAAGCCGACGGCACCTGGGCCAAGCTGTGGACCGTGTCCATCGGCCAGCGCACCGGCAGCACGGACGTGCCCAAGCCGCCCGCCCTCCCGTAACCAATGGACGGGGTTTCTCGGCTCCTGGCTGACTACGGGCCTGCTTTCGGGCAGGCCCTTTTGCTCACGTGGAGGCTCACCGCGGTGTCCTTCTTGGCGGGCTTCGCGCTGGGCATGGTGGTGGCGGTGCTCCGGCTCCTGCCCGTGGCGCCGCTGCGCCTGGCCATGACGGTCTACGTCGAGATCTTTCGCAACATCCCCAGCGTGGCGCTGCTGATCTTCATCGTGTTCGCACTGCCCGATCTCAACGTCCTCATCGACTATGAGGCGAGCGTGGTGCTCACCCTGACCCTGGTCTGCTCCGCGTTCACTGCGGACTACGTGCGCACCGGCATCAACACCGTTGCCGGTGGCCAGGCGCAGGCTGCGCTCAGCCTGGGCATGCGCCCCATGCGCGTCATCACTGCGGTGGTGTTGCCGCAAGCGCTGCGCGCCGTGGTGCAGCCGATGACCTCGCTGCTCATTGCGCTGATGTTGTCGACCTCGCTGGCGTCGCAGGTGCCGTTGCCGGGCCGGGAGCTCACCGCGCTCGTGTCCAAGATCGCCACCGACTCCGCCGCCGGCATGGCCGCCTTCGCGGTGGCCGCGGCGATGTATGTGGCCAGCGGATTGCTCATCGCCTGGGCCGGTGCCACGCTGGAAAAGAAAGTGCGGATCCTGCGATGAGCCGCGCCCTGGAAGACATCCTTTTCGCTGCGCCCAGCCCGCAGGCCCGCAAGCTGACGCGCGTGGTGAGCGCGGTCGCAGCGGCCGTGCTGGTGCTGATGGCGGCAGGCGTCGTGTTCCGGTTCCACTCGGCAGGGCAACTCGAGCCGCGCCTGTGGGAATTCTTCGCCCGGCCGACGACCTGGGCCTTCCTGGGCAAAGGCCTGCTCGGCACACTGGCATCGGCGGCAATGGCTGCCGTCATCGCGCTGGCGTTGGGACTGGTGCTGCTGGTGGGGCGACTGGCGAAGCCCCGGCTCGTACGTTGGCCGAGCATCGCGGTGATCGAGTTCCTGCGCGGCACGCCGACACTGCTGCTCATCTACGTGTGCTTCCTGGCGCTGCCATCGGTGGGCATCAAGCTCCCCACCTACTGGATGCTGACCCTGCCCGTCGGCCTGAGCACCGCTGCGGTGGTGGCCGAGGTCTACCGCGCGGGCGTGCTCGCGGTTCCCCGCGGCCAGACCGATGCTGCGCGAAGCCTGGGGCTGACCGAAGCCCAGGTCTTTTGGCAAATCGTCTTCCCCCAGGCCCTTCGCTACATCGTGCCGGCACTGGTCGCGCAGCTGGTCATCGTGGTCAAGGACACGACCTTCGGCTATGTCGTCACCTATGGCGAGCTGATGCAGAACGCCAAGGTGCTCATCGCCAACTACAACTCACTGGTGCCCGTGTACCTCGTGGTCGCGACGCTCTACTGCCTGGTGAACTACGCCATCTCCAGCGCCAGCAAGCGGCTCGGCCAGCCCATGCATTGACCGTTGCCAGGCGGCTTGCCGGGCAGCGACGCTGCGCTCTGGCAAGAGAAGAGAAGCAGGCCGGGTGATGGCCGGTGCAGGCTGTGGTCAGACATGGGGCGGCCGGCAGCATCCGGTGCACGGCCGTCGTTCAGGTTCGCTGGGCGAAGACCGCAATGGGCCCGTGGCGGCCGCTGATACGATGGCTGCCATCGGCCAGGTACTGCTGTTCCCGGTTCCTTAACTCAACCCCGCCCCGTGCCATGGCCGTTACTGCATTTGTCGTGCGTGTTCCATCCGCCGAAGCCCTCGTTTCTGAACTGCGGGAGCGCCATGACTCCACGTTCCAGCAGGGCGTGCCTGCTCACATCACCATCTTGGTCCCCTTCATGGACCCGGCGCAAGTAACCACCGCTGTCCTCGCAAAGGCGCACGAAGCGTTGACGGAGATACCGGCCTTCGAGTTCACCTTGCATCGGGTAGGACGATTCCCGACGACTGCCTATCTCGCGCCCGAACCGCCAAGCCCCTTCGTGGCGATGACGTCTGCACTGGTGCGAGTGTTTCCAGAGTTTCCTCCCTACGGTGGTGAGCATGCCAGCGTGATTCCACATCTCACGGTTGCGCATGGAAATGCGGAAAGCGTGGCCGGGGGAGCGGTCGAGCTCGAGGAAAAGATGCGCAACACAGGGCCCATTGCAGCAAGGTGCTCGTCCGTAGTGTTGCTTGAAAACTCCACTGGGCACTGGAAAGAACTGCATGAGTTCGACCTGCTGAGCTCGGTGAAATAGTGAGCACTCCAGGTGCTGGGGATAGAACTGCCGGAAAGCTGTTCAACGCTCGAATTTTGGAGGTGGCTTGATGTCTGGTTTGAGCCGAATCGAACTTCGGCTACGGGCCCAAAGTGGCTGTACGCCGCGCCCCAAAGCAGACAGCGTCCCTCAGCAGTTGATTGCTGCACAGCTCTCTGCGCTGAGGCTCTCAATGGAACCCTCTAGCCCGTTTCCAAGCCCGTTGCCTGTTCTCCAAGATGCCCAATCCGATTGATGCACGCAGCCCGAAATTGACTTCTGGGTCGAACTGCCAGACGAGCTGGTCGACGGCGGCAGCACGACAATGCAGGCGCGTCTATCGATTCGCAAAACAAGTCAATGGGCTGCACGGCGCGTGGGCAGGAGACACGGCGCGCGCAGCCCGCGGTGCGTGGGCTACCAAGCCACTACTGCAGCGGCACCACGCCCTCCTTCACCTGGGTCGGCATGCCAGGGTAGCTGAAGCCCTGGCGGATCTTGAGCACGGTGCGGCCGTCCAGCGTCTCCACCGCAACGGTGCAGCCGAAGTGGTGCTCCGAGAGCGTGAGCACGGTCCCGCTCTGCACGGTGAGGCTCGGTTCGGGGGGCAGGTCGGGGCCTTTCGGATCCTGCGACCAGCGGGTGACCTGGCGGCCATGGATGTGCCCCATGTTGCCCAGCGTGTCCGAGAATCTCACCCCGGTGGTCTCGTGGAACCGGAGCGCCGCGCCACCCGGCACCGCGCGGGCCTCGACGATGATGGAGCAGGCCTTGAGCCCTGGCTGCGCGGCATCGGGCGCCGTCTGGGCGCTGGCGCTCCCGGTGGCCAGCAGCAAGGGCAGCAGCCACCGCCACGGCGCGGTAGCCCGGCTCCGTGGCTGTGCCATGCCGGGGTGGCGGGCGTGTTGGATTTTGCCGGTGCGGCAGTTGCGTGGGGTCATCCGTAGCTTTCAAGGCGAAGCGAGAGCTGCGCAAATTTAGCAGCGCCCGCAGGCGAGGCCCAGCAAAGAATGGCCGTGCCGTCACAACTGCCGGGCAGCCGTTGCGCAGCGAGGCGAAAGACATCAGCCGTTTGGGTGGTATCCGCGGGCGCAACAGGGCCCTAGACTCGCGCGAATGCTGCAAAAGAGAGGGAACACCGAAAGCGGCTAGTCATCCCATCTCGACCGTCAACCGATACCGGCGGCTAGACTTCGGCTATCGGC
>JAZKEE010000050.1:0-2291 GCA_040387235.1 Pseudomonadota bacterium | reverse complement strand
GGCAGCGCGCCATGTCTTCGGACTCGAACTGGTTCTCGCACACCGTGCAGCGCACGGCCTCGCCGGGCTGCCAGGTGGTGTCGGGCTGGCGCGCCAGGTAGTAGCGCCCCTTGGTGGCCCAGGCCAGCAGCGGGGCCAGCGCCATCGACAGCACCAGCGCGATGAAGGGCGAGAACGCGGCCGCCATCTCGCCCAGCATGCCCGCATACGCGCAACAGGCCACCGTGGCCGCCAGCACCATGGAGCCCAGGCCCACGGGATTGAAGTCGTACAGGTGCGCGCGCCGGAACTCGATGCCTGGCGGCGACAGGCCGAGCGGCTTGTTGATCACCAGGTCGGCCACCAGCGCGCCCACCCAGGCGATGGCCACGTTGCTGTACACCGCCAGCACCTTCTCGAGCGCGCCGAAGACCCCGAGCGTCATGAGCAGCGTGGCGATGCCCACGTTGAACACCAGCCAGACCACGCGCCCCGGGTGGCTGCGCGTGATGCGCGCGAAGAAGTTGGACCAGGCGAGCGAGCCTGCGTAGGCATTGGTCAGGTTGATCTTGATCTGAGAGACGACGACGAACAACACGGTGACCGCCACCGCCAGCCCCGGCAGGCCTAGCGCCGCCATGACCTGGTGGAAGCCCGCGAGGAACATCTGCGTGGGCTCGGCCGCGCGCGTGGTTCCCACCTCGAACTGCAGCGCCGCAAAGGCCAGGAAGGCGCCGCCCGCCATCTTCAGCATGCCCATCACGATCCAGCCCGGGCCCGCCACCAGCACCGCGCCCCACCAGCGCCAGCGGTTGGCGGCCGTGCGCTCGGGCAGAAAGCGCAGAAAGTCCACCTGCTCGCCGATCTGCACCACCAGCGAGAAGATCACCGTGCCCGCCACGCCGAACATCAGCAGGTTGAACTGGCTGCTCCCGCTCTTGAGGCCCGACAGCCCCGCGAAGTCGCGGTACAGCTGCGGTTGCGCGAGCGCAATCCACACGAAGGGCAGCAGCAGCAAAAACAGCCACAGCGGCTGCGTCCAGGCCTGCAGGCGCGAGATCAGCGTGATGCCGCGCATGGCCAGGGGCAGGATGACCAGGGACGAGAGCACGTAGCACCACTGCAGCGGCCAGTCCACCACCATCTGCAGCGCAAGCGCCATGATGGCCGCCTCCAGCGCGAAGAAGATGAAGGTGAACACCGCGTAGATCAGCGAGGTGATGGTCGAGCCCAGGTAGCCGAAGCCCGCGCCGCGCGTGAGCAGGTCCATGTCCAGCCCGTAGCGCGCCGCGTAGTAGGCAATCGGCAGCCCGGTGAGGAAGATCAGCACCCCCACCGCGAGGATGGCCCACATGGCGTTGGAAAAGCCGTAGTTGAGCGCAATCGCCCCGCCGATGGCTTCGAGCGCCAGGAAGGACAGCGAGCCGAACGCCGTGTTCGCCACGCGGAATTCGCTCCAGCGCCGAAAGCTCTTCGGGGTGTAGCGCAGCGCGTAGTCCTCCATGGTCTCGTCGGCCACCCAGGCGTTGTACTCGCGCCGGAAGCGAAAGATCGTCTGCTGGGCAGGCTGTGGCGCGCCGGACGGTGTGGTGGAGGGCATGCACGGGGCCCATGCAAGAAACGTTCTAGCAACGCTTGCCGGGCGGTGCGTATGCGCGGGCTACGTTAATTGACGTATGGGCGCGCACCAGGGTTCTCCCTAATCTTGGCACCAGCGCGGCACCCACGGCAACCCAGCCAACCGGTGCATCACACAACCCCAACCCGTCTGTAGCAAGGAGCGATTTCACCATGAAGCACCTCACCGATCCGCATGTCCTGGGCACCAACCCCTCCACGGACGCCGGCCGCCGCCGCCTGCTGCAGGCCATGGGCGCCGCCTCGATGGCGGGCCTGCCGGCCTGGTCCTTCGGCCAGACCACCGCCGCCGTCAACACCACCAAGCTGGCCGTGACGGACACCGAGGTCACGGTGGGCCAGCTGCACTCGGCCACCGGCACCATGGCCATCTCTGAGACCGGCTCCATCCAGGCCGAGCAGCTCGCCATCGACCAGATCAACGCCATGGGCGGCGTGCTGGGCCGCAAGATCAAGGTCATCAAGGAAGACGGCGCCTCCGACTGGCCCACCTTCGCCGAGAAGTCCAAGAAACTGCTCATCAACGACCATTGCGCCGCCGTGTTCGGCTGCTGGACCAGCGCCTCGCGCAAGGCCGTGCTGCCCGTGTTCGAGAAGGAAAACGGCCTGTTGTACTACCCCACCTTCTACGAAGGCCTGGAGCAGTCCAAGAACGTGATCTACACCGGCCAGGA
>JAZKEE010000049.1:0-10866 GCA_040387235.1 Pseudomonadota bacterium | reverse complement strand
TTCCCTACAAGGGCGCGGGCATGGCGCTCAACGACGCCGTGGCAGGCCAGGTCGACGGCATCACCGACAACCTGCCATCGGCGCTGCCGCACATCAAGGCCGGGCGCCTGCGGGCACTGGCGGTGCTCTCGGACGCCCGCTCGCCCCTGCTGCCGGACGTGCCGACCTACGGCGACCTGGGTTTCAAGGAAATGGGCGCTGGCGGCTGGTTCGGCGTGGTGGCACCGGCCGGTACCCCTGCGCCCGTGGTCCAGCGGCTCAACCAGGCGATCCACGCGGCCATGAAGAACCCCGACTTCATCAAGAAGATGGACGAGGCCGGCGCCACGCTGATCCCGGGCACGCCCGCGCAATTCGGCGTGCAGATCCGCCAGGCACTGGACCGCTATGCACGCGTGGCCAAGGTGGCCAAGCTGACTGCGGAATGATGCGCATGGACCTGCACCGCGACGCCCCCGCCTTCACCCTGCACGCGCCGGCGGCGCCGGCCATTCCCCTGGTCTGCGATTCGCCGCACAGCGGCACCACCTACCCGGCGGACTTCGCCCATGCAGTGCCTCGCGCCCTGCTGCGGGCGGCCGAGGACACCCATGTCGAAGCCCTGTGGCAGACCGCACCCGAGGTAGGCGCCAGCTTGCTGGAGGCGCATTTCCCACGCAGCTACATCGACGCCAACCGCACCCTCGACGACCTGGACCCGGCCCTGCTGGACGCGCCCTGGCCCACGCCGCTGGCCCCGGGTGAGAAGACGCGGCTGGGCTATGGCCTCATCTGGCGCAACGTGAACGCCGCCACGCCCATCTACGACCGCAAGCTACCGGTGGCCGAGGTGCAGGCCCGCATAGCGCGCTGCTACCAGCCCTACCACGCGGCGCTGGCGGCCGCCATTGCGCGGACGCATGCGCGCTTCGGTGCCGTCTGGCACCTGAACCTGCACTCCATGCCCAACAACGCCTACGAGCGGCTGCAGATAGACAGCCCGCACCCGCTGGCCGACTTCGTGCTGGGCGACCGTGACGGCACCACCTGCGAACCGGCGTTCGTGGACCTGGTGGAAAAGGAGCTCAAGTCCAGGGGATACACCGTGGCCCGCAACGATCCCTACAAGGGCGTGCAGCTCATTGCCCGCATCGGCCAGCCCGTGCACCGGCGGCACAGCATGCAGGTGGAGATCCGCCGGCCGGTCTACATGGACGAGGCCAGCCGCGAGCGCGGCGCGCACTTCGGCACGGTGCAGCGCGACCTCACCGGCGTGCTGCAGGCGATTGCACGCTACCTGCGCGAGCACCCATCTGTGCACGCACGGGGCTGAAGCGCCAGACTGCGGGCCAGATGGCACCAACATCGCCCAGGCGACACAAAGGGCGCCCAAAGCATGGCGAACAGCGCCTAAGATGCGCGCATGATCACCGTCCACCACCTCGAAACCTCGCGCTCGCAGCGCGTCCTCTGGCTGCTCGAAGAACTGGGCGTGCCCTACGAGCTCAAGATCTACCAGCGCGACAAGGCCACGAAGCTGGCCCCGCCCGAGCTCAAGAAGATCCACCCGCTGGGCAAGTCGCCCGTGATCACCGACGGCGGCGAGGTGATCGCCGAGTCGGGCGCCATCGTCGAGTACCTGGTGGAGACCTACGGCACGCAGGCCGGAGGCGACCTGGCCCACCTGCAGCCCGCGCGCGGCACGCCCGAGTACCGCCAGTGCCGCTTCTGGATGCACTACGCCGAAGGCTCGCTGATGAACTGGCTGGTGATGAAGCTGGTGTTCATGACCATCCCGCGCCAGCCCATGCCCTTCTTCGTCAAGCCCATCGCCAAGGCCTTGTGCGGCAAGGTGCTGGACAAGATGGTGGACCCGAACGTGAACACGGCCATGGACTTCATGGAAAGCCACCTGGGCCAGCACACCTGGTTTGCGGGTGAGCACCTCTCCATGGCCGACTTCCAGATGAGCTTTGCGGTGGAAGCCGCCCTGTCGCGCTCCAGCAAGGCCAGCACCTGCCCCAACATCCAGGCCTACAAGAAGCGCATGGAGGCGCGACCGGCCTACCAGCGCGCCATTCAAAAGGGCGGCCCCGTCGTCATGTCCTGAGCGGACGGAAAAGCGCTCGGCCCCCCACTCGCCGGCCGCATGCAAAGCGCGGCAGAGCCTGGGATGGCAGCAGGGATTCTCGGCAGAAGGCGCTTCTGCCCCGATGAGCAGAAAGTTTGCGTCAATTGAATAAATGGAGCTCGCGATGAGCTCCATTTTTCATTCTTCGCACGAATCCAGCGCATACCGGCGCAAGGCATCTTGAACTTGCAAGATAAATGCGCCGAACAATCTCTACAGTCTCCCTACCCCCTCAGCCGCATCACGGCTGCTCATTTCTGGAGACGATGTATGACCGACCTGTTTGACAACCCGATGGGCCTGTGCGGCTTTGAGTTCGTGGAATTCTCCTCGCCCAAGCCCGGCCTGCTGGAACCGATGTTCGAGAAGATGGGTTTCTCGCTGGTCGCCAAGCACCGCTCCAAGAACGTGCTGCTGTACCGCCAGGGCGGCATCAACTTCATTGTCAACAACGAGCCGGGCAATGCCGCCTACTTCGCTGGCGAGCACGGCGCTGCGGCCTGCGGCCTGGCGTTTCGCGTGCGCGATGCGCACAAGGCCTACAACCGCGCGCTCGAGCTGGGTGCCCAACCGGTTGAGATCCCCACCGGCCCCATGGAGCTGCGCCTGCCCGCGATCAAGGGCATCGGCGGCGCGCCGCTGTACCTGATCGACCGCTTCGAGGATGGAAAGTCGATCTACGACATCGACTTCGAGTTCCTGCCCGGGGTGGACCTGCACCCCAAGGGCCACGGCTTCCAGGTGGTGGACCACCTCACGCACAACGTCTACCGCGGCCGCATGTCCTACTGGGCAGACTTCTATACCAGGCTGTTCAACTTCCGCGAGATCCGCTATTTCGACATCTCGGGCGAGTACACGGGCCTGACCTCCAAGGCCATGACGGCACCGGACGGCCTGATCCGCATCCCGCTGAACGAGGAATCGCGCCAGGGCGGCGGCCAGATCGAAGAGTTCCTGATGCAGTTCAACGGCGAGGGCATCCAGCACATCGCGCTGCTCACCGACAACCTGCTCGAATCCATCGACCAGTTGCAGATGGCCGGCATCCCGCTGCTGACCGCGCCGAACGACATCTACTACGAGAACCTGGAAAAGCGCCTGCCCGGCCACGGCCAGTCGGTGGGCGAGTTGCAGGCCCGCGGCATTTTGCTGGACGGCACGACGGAAGGCGGCCAGCCCCGCCTGCTGCTGCAGATCTTCTCGCAGCCCATGCTGGGCCCCGTGTTCTTCGAGTTCATCGAGCGCAAGGGCAACTACCGCGAAGGCTTTGGCGAAGGCAACTTCAAGGCGCTGTTCGAATCGCTGGAGCGCGACCAGATCAACCGTGGCGTGCTGGACGTGGGCGACAAGGCCCCCGCCAAGGAAGCGGCATGAAGCTCACACCCGAGGAGCTTGCGGCGCAACTGCCCTCGCTCGCCGGATGGGCACACCGCGACGAGCGTGGTGGCCTGATTGCGAAGGAATTCCAGTTCGCGGACTTCGTGCAGGCCTTCGGTTTCATGGCCCAGGTCGCCCTGCATGCGGAGCGCATGAACCACCACCCGGAGTGGTCCAACGTCTACCACCGCGTGTCGGTCACGCTGACCACGCACGACGTGGACGGCATTTCAGGCAAGGACATCGAGATGGCCCGGCTGATGGACCGCATCGCTGGAGCGCAAACCGCCGCTTAGGAGACAAGCAACCATGCTGCAGCAGCAACTCAAGGAAACCGCCAAGCACGGGCTGGCGGCCGGGGAGACCCAGGCGCCAGAGCGCCCGGACTGGACCATCGACCAGGGCTGGGCCAAGTACACCCGCGAAGAGCATGCCGTGTGGCGCACCCTGTTCGAGCGGCAGTCGAAGCTGCTGCCCGGGCGCGCCTGCGACGAATTCATCCGCGGAATGCAGGACCTGCCGATCGGGCCCGAGCAGATTCCCGACTTCGAGCAGATGTCCAAGGTGCTCAAGAAGCGCACCGGCTGGGAAGTGGTGGCCGTGCCCGGCCTGGTGCCCGACGAGGTGTTCTTCGAGCACCTGGCGAACCGGCGCTTTCCGGCTGGCCAGTTCATCCGCAAGCCGCATGAGCTCGACTACCTGGAAGAGCCCGATGTCTTCCACGACGTCTTCGGCCATGTGCCGATGCTGATGAACCCGGTGATCGCGGACTACATCCAGGCCTACGGACAAGGCGGCCTCAGGGCCTACCGCCTGGGCGTGCTGGAAAAGCTGGCCCGGGTCTACTGGTACACGGTGGAGTTCGGCCTGGTGCAGCAGAGCGACGGCCTGCGCATCTACGGCGCAGGCATCGCCTCGTCGGCCAGCGAGACGCGCTTTTCGGTCGAGAGCGATTCGCCCAACCGCGTGCGCTTCGACCTGGAGCGGGTGATGCAGACGAACTACCGCATCGATGACTTCCAGGAAACCTACTTCGTGCTGGGCCACCTGGACGAGCTGCTGGAGCTGGCCAAGATCGACTTCGCGCCGATCTACGACCGGCTGAAGGGGGCCCCCGAGCACGATGCAGGCGCGGTGCTGCCCGGCGACAGCGTGGTGACCCGCGGGACGCTGGCCTACCACGACGCCAAGCGCCAGGTGGCACACGCCTGATCGCCTGCCATGCGACACTTCAGAACGGCCCCACGCGGGCCGTTCTGCATGAGGGGCACACACATGGCACAGCAACCAGCCGCAGCAGGCTACTCCGTCCTTTTTCTCTGCATGGGCAACATCTGCCGCAGCCCTACGGCGCACGGCGTGTTCCGCCACCGCGTGCAGGCCGCAGGCCTGGCCGACCGGGTGCGCGTGGACTCGGCCGGCACGCACAACTACCACCCTGGCGAGCCGCCGGACCACCGCTCGCAGCGCCACGCCTCACGGCGCGGCTACGACCTGTCGGACCTGCGCGCGCGGCAGATGCTGCTGGCCGACTTTGCCGCGCACGACCTGGTGCTGGCCATGGACTGGGACAACCTGGCCATGGCACAGGAGCTGTGCCCGCCCGCGCACGCGCACAAGCTCAGGCGCCTCACGGAGTTCTGCCTGCGCATGGACAGCCCCGTGGTACCTGATCCCTACTACGGCGGCGCCACGGGCTTCGACGACGTGCTGGACCTGGTGGAGGATGCCTGCGAAGGGCTGCTGCAGCACGTGCAGCGGCAGCTGCAGGGCCGCGGCCGCTGAAAAAAATTCAGCGGCTCACCGCGCAGACCAGCGGCCCGGGGTCGTTGTGCGCCACGTCCCGGTCGTTCTTGGCCTGGGCGACTTCCATCACGCGCGGCACCTCCACGCCGTTCTTCACGGCCAGGATCTCGGCCATCACGCTCACGGCGATCTCGGGCGGGGTCTTGCTGCCGATGTAGATGCCGATGGGCCCGCGCAGGCGCACGAGGCTGGCCTCGGTCTGCTCGAAGTGCTCGATCATGCGCGCACGCCGTGCCTCGTTGTTGCGCCGCGAGCCGATGCCGCCGACGTAGAAGGCTTCGGACGACAGGGCTTCGAGCAGGGCCAGGTCGTCGAGCTTGGGGTCGTGCGTGAGGGCCACCACGCAGCTGCGCCGGTCGGGCTTGAACTGCACCACCACGTCGTCGGGCATGTCGCTTACCAGGCGGGCACCAGGCACCTTCCAGCCATGGCGGTATTCCTCGCGGGGGTCGCACACGGTCACGGCGAAGCCATTGAACAAGGCCATGGTGGCCAGGTACTCGGCCATCTGCCCGGCACCGATGATGAGCATGCGGTACTCGGGGCCGAAGGTATTGGTCAGCTGCTGCGCATCCACGGCCAGCTCGGCGGGCTCGGTCGCCATGGCCAGGGTGGCCGCGCCATCGGCCAGTCGCACCGTGCGCTGCACCAGCTGGCCGGCCTCCAGCGCGGCGATCAGTTCTGCCAGGCCAGCGGGATCGGGGTCGTATTCGAGCAGCAGCTCCAGCGTACCGCCGCAGGGCAGCCCGAAGCGGTGCGCCTCATCGGCGGTGATGCCGTACTTGACGAAAGATGGCGGACCATGCGGGATGCGGTGTTCATGGCCCGTGGCGCCTGCACGCTCCTGCGCATAGGCGCGGGTGTGGCGGTCGATCAGGTCGTCCTCGATGCAGCCGCCCGAGACCGACCCCACCACCGCACCATCGTCGCACAGCGCCATGATCGAACCCACGGGCCGGGGGGATGAGCCCCAGGTGCGCACCACCGTGGCCAGCAGCGCACGCCGGCCGGCAGCACGCCAGCCGTACAGGGAGCGCAGAACCATCACATCGAGGTTTTCCATCGTCATCGTGCGTAGATTGTGCCCAAGCCCTGGCGGTTCCGTGCGCCAGGGGGCAAGCTCAGAAGGTGTGAATGAATCTGGCGGGTCTCAGTTCAGCCACCATGCCAACGCCACCAAGGCGACGGCGCCGGCGACCCACACCCAGACAGGGATGCCGCTGCCCTGGGACTCGGGGCCGCCGGCAGGCTGCAGACCTGCTCGCTGGCTCGTCACAAAGCCGCTCGGCGGCCCGGCATCGTCGCCCGGCTGGGTGGGGATTTCGGCCGGCACCGTGTCGGGGGGGTCGGCGTCGCGCTCCCCCTGGGCGGGCGGGTGGCGGCGCTGCATCTCGTTGTCGAAGCGCTTGAAGAAGTCCTCGGCCATGCCCTTGGCGGCGCCGTCGATCAGGCGCTGGCCCAACTGGGCGATCTTGCCGCCCACGGTGGCGTGCACCGTGTACTGCAGCTCGCAGCGCTCCTGCGCACCGTCCGGCGGCAGCGCTTGCAGCCGCACCTGGGCATTGCCTTTGCCGAAGCCGGCCACGCCGCCCGAACCGTCGAAGGCGATGGTGTAGCTCTCGGGCGGCACGATGTCGGACAGCGTGATCTTGCCTGCGAACTTGGCCGACACCGGCCCGATCTTGAGGGCCATGGCCACGCTGTACTGGTTCTCGCCCGTGGGCTCGATCTTCTCGCAGCCGGGGATGCACAGCTTGAGCACCTCGGGGTCGTTGAGCGCCTCCCAGGCCTGGCTCTGGCTGGCGGCAAGGGGGCGGCTGGCTTGCATTTCCATGGTGATTCCTTGGTGATTCAGGTCCGTGCTGCTACTGCCGCAGTACGGCCGCCAGGCTACCGGCCAAGTCCTGCAGGCGGTTCAGGTTGTGCACGGCCAGCATGCCATGGGCCTCGCGGTGCAGCACCGATGCGCCGCGCGCCGTGGGTGTGTAGCCGCCAAAGCGCAGCAGCGGGTTGAGCCACAAGAGGCGTGCGCAGTGGCGGCGCAGCCAGGCGAGCTCCTGCGCCAGCAATTCGGGCGCGCCGGTGTCCAGGCCGTCGGTGATGAGCAGCACCAGGGTGCGCCGCCCCACGAGCCGGCGCGCGTGCTGCAGGCGCAGGGCGCGCAGGCTCTCGCCCATGCGCGTGCCGCCGGCAAAGTCGGCGATGGCGTGGCTGGCAGCCTCCAGCATGGCATCGGTGTCGGCCAGGCGAAAGGCCGGGCTCAGGTCGGTCAGGCCGGTGCCGAAGGCGAACACGTCGCGCCGCAATGCGCCCGCGCGGCGCGGCGCGGTGGCAGCGTGCAGAAAGGCCAACAGCAGGCGCGCATAGCGCTCCATGGAGCCCGACACGTCCACCAGCACCAGCAGCGGCAGGGGCTGGCGACGGCGCTGCAAGAGCGGCACCAGCAGGAACTCACCACCGGTGCGCGCCGCCTGGTGCATGGCGCCGGGCCAGTGCGGGCGGCTGCCGCGCGCACCGGGGCGCGTGCGGCGGGCCGCAAAGTCGGGCAGCGGCAGCGGAATCTCGCGCGCGAGCTGCTCCACTAACCGGTACTCGCTGGCGGACAGCTGGTTGAAATCCGCATGGCGCAGGCGCGCCAGGTCGCTGGCGGTCATCGCGGCGTCGAAGTCGACCTTGTCCTCCTCGCGCGGCGGGGCGTTGCGTGCAGCGCGCACGGGCGCCAGCGCCTCGCTCACGCGCGGGCGGCGTTTCACGGGCTCGGCTTTCGATTCGGCGCTGGGCAGCATCTGCGCCAGCAGTTTCTGCGCCACGTTGGGGTTCTTGAAGTACGCATCGAACAGCTCGCGGAACACCAGGCGGTCCTGCTCGCGGCTGACCAGCACGGTCTCCAGCGCAGCAGCGAAGTCCTGGCGCGGCATGCCCACCAGCATCACCGCCTGCTGGGCCAGGGCCATGCGCGCAGCGTCCACGCGCACGCCGGCGCGGCGCAGGGTGCGGCCAAAGCCCGTGAGGTTGTCGGCCAGCTTGCCGGTGCGGGCGTCGCCGAGCTGCGAGGCCGTTGCGGCGGAAGGTGTGACCGCCATGTCAGCCCGCTTCTTCCACCGGCTTCAGCAGTTCTGCCGCCATGTCCCGGGTGAGCGCCGCCACGTCCTCGCGCTGCTTGAACAGAATGCCGGCGGTGTCGGAGACGATCTCGGGGTCCACCACCAGGGTGTCGAGCGCCACCAACGCCTTGGCCCATTCCACGCTTTCGGCGATACCAGGCGCACGCTGGAAGGCATTGGCGAAGGGCTGGCTTCGCAGCCTGTGCACGAAGTCGGCCACCTGTGCCGCCAGGGCTTCGCTGGCGCCGGGCACCTGGGCACGCACGATGGCCAGCTCGCGCTCGCGCTCGGGGTAGTCGAGCCAGTGGTACAGGCAGCGGCGCTTGACGGCATCGTGCAGGTCGCGCGTGCGGTTGCTGGTGAGCAGGGTGACGGGCGTGGCGCCAGCGCGCACCGTACCGATCTCGGGAATGCTGACCTGGTACTCGCCCAGGTATTCGAGCAGAAAGGCCTCGAACGGCTCGTCGGCCCGGTCCACCTCGTCGATCAGCAGCACCGCGCCGGGTGCGGGCGCCTGGAGGGCCTGCAACAGGGGGCGGCGGATCAGGTAGCGCTCCTGGTAGACCTCGGCTTCGATGTCCCTGGCGCCTCCCGGCGCGAGTTCTGCTGCGCGCATATGGAGTAGTTGCGCCGCATAGTTCCACTCGTACAGCGCCTCGCGCTGCTCCAGCCCGTCGTAGCACTGCAAACGGATCAGGCTGCGCGCCAGCACCTCGGACAAGGCCTTGGCCAGCGCCGTCTTGCCCACACCCGGCTCGCCTTCGAGCAGCAGCGGGCGCTGCAGCCGCAGGGCCAGGAACACGGCGGTCGCCAGCCGCCGGTCGGCGAAATAGCCCACGCGCTGCAGGGCCTGGACCAGCTCGTCGATGGAGGCCAGTTCCGGTGGCAAGGCGTCAGCCCAGCATCTGCGCCACGGCCCGCTGCGTCTGCACGCTGATCAGGTTGGCACGGTAGATGGCGCTGGCGTGGATGTCGGTGTTCAGGTCGCTGGCGTCCACCTTGACCGCGGCCGCCGAGGCCACCGAGAAGTCCTTGTTCAGCGCGGCCTCCAGCGCCTGCTGGCGAAACACGCTGCTGGCTGCACCGGTGACGGCCACGCGCACGCCGGCATCCGCCTGCGCGACGAACACGCCCACCAGCGAGAAGCGCGAAGCCGCCTGCTTGAACTTGAGGTAGGCCGCGCGCTTCGGAATCGGGAAGCGGATGGCCGTGATCAGCTCGCCCTCCTGCAGCGCCGTGGTGTACATGCCCACGAAGAAGTCGTCCGCCGCGATCTCGCGCTGGTCGGTGATGACGGTGGCCCCCAGGGCCAGCACGGCGCTGGGGTAGCAGGCCGCAGGGTCGTTGTTGGCCACCGAGCCGCCCAGCGTGCCGCGGGCGCGCACCTGGCGGTCGCCGATGTGTGCGGCCAGGTCGGCCAGGGCCGGGATGGCGGCCTTGACGTCCGCGCTTGCGGCCACGTCCATGTGCCGCGCCATCGCACCGATCACCAGGGCGTTGCCTTCGCGGCGGATGCCCGCCAGCTCGGGAATGCCATTGAGGTCGATGATCTGGCCCGGATTGGCCAGGCGCAGCCGCATGGAGGGCAGCAGGCTCTGGCCGCCCGCGATGGGCTTGCCGCCGGCCGCTGCCAGGCGCGCCGCATCGGCCACGCTGGCCGGGGTCTCATAGGTGAATGCGTACATGGTGTGCGTCTCCTCAGGCCTTGGCGGATTGAATGGCATCCCACACGCGGTGAGGAGAGGCCGGCATGTCGAAATCCTGCACGCCCAACGGGCGCAGTGCGTCGAGCAAGGCGTTGATCACCGCCGGCGGCGAGCCGATGGCACCGGCCTCGCCGCAGCCCTTGGTACCGAGCGGGTTGTGCGTGCAGGGCGTGCAGACATGGCCGAGCTTGAACTCGGGAAAATCATCGGCGCGCGGCATGGCGTAGTCCATGAAGCTGCCGGTGAGCAACTGGCCGGTCTCGCGGTCGTACACGCAGTTCTCCATCAGCGCCTGGCCGATGCCCTGCACCAGCCCGCCGTGCACCTGGCCCTCGACGATCATCGGGTTGATGATGGTGCCGAAGTCGTCCACCGCGGTGAAGCGGTCGACACGGGTGGAGCCGGTCATCGGATCCACCTCCACCTCGCAGATGTAGGTGCCGGCAGGGAAGGTGAAGTTCGTCGGGTCGTAGAACGCGGTTTCGTTCAGGCCCGGCTCCAGCTTGTCCAGCGGGTAGTTGTGCGGCACGTAGGCGGTGAGCGCCACCTGGCCGAAGGGGATCTTCTTGTCCGTGCCGCGCACGGTGAACTCACCGCCGCTGAAGTCGATGTCGGCGTCGCTGGCCTCCATCAGGTGGGCGGCGATCTTCTTGGCCTTGGCCTCGATCTTGTCCAGCGCCTTCATGATGGCCGCACCGCCCACGCTGATGGAGCGCGAGCCGTAGGTGCCCATGCCGAAGGGCACGCGGCCCGTGTCGCC
>JAZKEE010000048.1:19026-29438 GCA_040387235.1 Pseudomonadota bacterium | reverse complement strand
GGATTTCCTCGGCCCCGAGATCCTGGCGTATTTCGACCGCCTGTTCAACGGCCGCAAGCTCACCCTGCTGGGCTACAACCGCCAACGCATTCCAGGCAACTGGAAGCTGATGCAGGAGAACATCAAGGACCCCTACCACCCCGGCCTGCTGCACACCTGGTTCGTGACCTTCGGGCTCTGGCGCGCGGACAACAAGAGCGAGCTCACCATGGATGCCCGCCACCGCCATGCGGCCATGGTCTCGACGCGTGGGCAGGCGGGCAAGGCGGGGCAGGTGACGCAGGTGTCGAGCTTCAAGGAGAGCATGCAGCTCGAAGACCCGCGCTTCCTCGATATCGTGCCCGAGCCCTGGTGGGGCGGGCCCACGGCGGTGATGATGACCCTGTTCCCCAGCGTCATCCTGCAGCAGCAGGTCAACAGCGTCTCCACGCGCCACATCCAGCCCGCAGGGCATGGCGCCTTCGACTTCGTCTGGACGCACTTCGGCTTCGCGGACGACACCGAGGAGATGACCCAGCGCCGGCTGCGCCAGGCCAACCTGTTCGGCCCGGCGGGATTCGTCTCGGCCGACGATGGCGAAGTCATCGAGTTCTCGCAGCAGGGCTTCGAGCAAAAGCCTTTTCACCGCGCGCTGGCCGAACTGGGCGGGCGCGAGGTGGGCAACACCGACCACATGGTGACCGAGACACTGATCCGCGGCATGTACCAATACTGGCGTGAGGTCATGGAGGACAGCGACGCACCCCAGGACAAGGCAGGGGGCTGAGATGGACTTCGCCACCTACTACGCCCTCACCCAGCTCTATGCCGACTACGCCAGCGCCGTCGATTCGGGCAACTGGGACCTGTGGCCCGGCTTCTTCACCGACGACTGCAGCTACCGCCTGCAGCCGCGCGAGAACCACGAGCGCGGGTTTCCGCTGGCCACGCTGTCGTTCGAGAGCAAGGGCATGTTGCGCGACCGGGTCTACGGCATCAAGGAAACCCTGTTCCACGACCCCTACTACCAGCGCCACATCATCGGCGCGCCGGTGGTGCGCCAGTTCGACGGCGAGCGCATCCACTGCGAGGCCAACTACGCCGTGCTGCGCACCAAGCTGTCGCAGGCGACCACGGTGTTCAACGCGGGCCGCTACATCGACGAGGTGGTGCGCACGCCCGATGGGCTGAAGTTCGCCAGCAAGCTCGTCGTCTACGACAGCGAAATGATCCCCAACTCGATCATCTACCCCATCTAGGAAGCATGCCATGAGCGATACCACCACCCTGCAATGGACCGACGCGGCCGCGTTCGACGATGTGCCGCAGGACGACGTGATCGGCCTGGCCGTGGACGGCCGCGATATCGCCCTCTACGGGGTGGAGGGCGCGGTCTACGCCACCGACAACCTGTGCACCCACGGCCACGCACGCCTGTGCGACGGCTTTCTGGAAGGGCACGAGATCGAGTGCCCACTGCACCAGGGCCGGTTCGACGTGCGCAGCGGCGCGCCCACCTGCCAGCCCGTGACCGATGCGGTGCGCAGCTACCCTGTGCGCATCGAGGGTGGCCGGGTTTATCTCGCACTGGGCTGAGCCGGCCCCCACTATCATTCCCCCATGGACCGCATTCTCTACACCTACTTCCGCAGCTCGGCCGCCTACCGGGTGCGCATCGCGCTCAACCTCAAGGGCCTCACGGCCACCCAGATCCCCGTGCACCTGGTGCGCGATGGCGGCGAGCACCTGAAGCCCGAATACAAGGCCATCAACCCCCAGGGCCTGGTACCCGTGTTCGGCGAGGACAGCATGCGCATCAGCCAGTCGCTGGCCATCCTCGAATACCTGGAAGAAAAATACCCCGCCACGCCGCTGCTGCCCAGCGCCCTGGCCGACCGAGCCTACGTGCGGCAGCTGGCGCTGGTGATCGCCTGCGAGATCCATCCGATCAACAACCTGCGGGTGCTCAAGTACCTGACCGGCACCCTGGGCGTGGCCGACGCGGCCAAGAGCGACTGGATCAAGCACTGGATCGCCCAGGGCTTCGATGCACTGGAGGCCGAGATCACCGCCGCGGGACACACGGGCGGCTTCTGCTTTGGCGACACGCCCACCCTGGCGGACTGCTGCCTGGTGCCGCAGATCTTCAACGCGCGGCGCTTCGAGGTGGACCTGTCGCCCTACCCGACGCTGGTGGCCATCGACGAGCGCTGTGCTGCGCTGCCGGCCTTCCAGCAGGCGCACCCCTCGGCCCAGGCAGACGCCCAGTAAGAATTCTCTCAGTGCGGGTTGGCCTGCAGCCAGACCCGCAGCCGCCGCACGCCTTCGACCAGGCGCGCCGGGTCCTTGGATGCAAAGCACCAGCGCAGCCAGCCCTGGGCTTCGGCGCCAAAGGCATTGCCCGGTGCCAGGCCCAGGCCGGCCTCGGTCACCAGGCGCTTGGCCAGGGTGAGCGAATCGTTGAAGCCGTCGATCTGGAAGAAGGCGTACATGCCGCCACGCGCCGCCGTCACTTTCACGCCCGGCACCTGGGACAGCAAGGGCACCAGCGTGTCGCGGCAGGCCTTCAGGTGCGCCACCACGCGCGGCGTTATCTCCTCGCTGTGCTTCAGCGCCGCCAGGGCCGCGCGCTGGGTGAACACGCTGGCGCACGAGGTGTTGAACTCGATGACCTTGGCGATACCGTCCACCAGCGCGGGCGGCAGCACCAGCCAGCCCAGGCGCCAGCCGGTCATGAGAAAGCTCTTGGAAAAACTGTGCGCCACCACCAGCCGGTCGTCGGGGCTAGCCAAGTCCAGAAAGCTCGGCGCGCAGCGGTTCTCGGTGGGCTCGTAGTACAGGCGCTCATACACCTCATCGGCCAGGATCCACGTGCCCGTGCTGCGGCAGTGGTCCAGGATGCGCTGCTGCTCTGCGCGCGTGAGCGTCCAGCCCGTGGGGTTGTTGGGCGCGTTGACGATGAGCAGGCGGGTGTCCACGGTCACGGCCCGGCACAGGGCCTCGATGTCGAGCGTCCACTGCCCGTCCGCCGCCGTGAGCGGCAGGGTACGCACGCGCGCGCCCAAAATCACCGGCTGCGCCACCAGGTTGGGCCACACGGGCGTGACCACCACCACCTCGTCGCCCGCATCCACCAGGGTCTGCACGGCCAGCATCAGCGCACTCACGCCGCCCGAGGTGATGGCGATGCGGCCCGCGTCCACCGCCGGGTGCAGGCTGCTGGTGTAGCGCGCCACGGCCTCGCGCAGTGCGGGCAGGCCCAGGTTGTGGCTGTAGAAGGTCTCGCCGCGCTGCAGCGACTCGATGGCGGCGTTGCGCACCACCTCGGGCGTGACCTCGTCGCTCTCGCCGAACCAGAAGGCCAGCACATCGTCGCGCCCCAGGCCGGCATTGGCGACCTCGCGGATCATGGAGGGTTCGAGGGTCTGGATGGTCTCACGCATGGTCGGAAAACGGCGGTGGCCCGCAGCAAATCGGTGAAGGGACTGCAAGCGTAGCGCTTTTTCCAGTGCCCTTCAGGGCGATTGATCGCCACCCTGCACAGCCCACCAGCGCTCGCCCATCTGCTGCTGCAGCCACTCGATGAAGCTGACCACCTTGGCCGGCACCATGCGCGGCGAGGGGTAGACGGCATGGATCTCCTGCGGCGACAGCGTCCAGCCGGGCAGCACCGGCACGACGGCGCCAGCCTCGAGCGAGCCATGCGCCACGTAGGTCGGCAGCGCCGCGATGCCCATGCCGCCGCGCGCGGCCGCGAGCAGGGCCGAGAGGTTGTTGGAGCGCAGCGGCCCGGCCACCGGCACCGTGAGCGCGGCGCCCGAGCCATTGCCCAGGTGCCAGCGCGCATCGCCCTGCACGGTGCTGTAGACCAGCGCGTCGTGGCGCGCCAGGTCGGCCGGCTCCGCAGGCACGCCGCGCCGTGCCAGGTACTCGGGCGAGGCCACCAGAACCCAGGGATTGAGCCCCAGGTAGCGCGCGCCCAGCGTGGAATCGGCCAGGCGCCCCATGCGGATGGCGACGTCGATGCCCTGCTCGACCAAGTTCACATAGCGATCCTCGAAGACCAGCTCGATCTGCAGGCGCGGGTTCTCGCGCATGAAGCGCATGACCAGCGGTACCAGCACCCGCCGGCCAAAAGCCACCGAGGTGCTGATGCGCAGCCCACCCTGCACCTGCGACTGCAGCAGCGCGGCCACGGTCTCGGCCTCTTCGACGTGGTGGGTGATGAGCTTGCATTTGTCGTAGTACAGGCGGCCGATCTCGGTGGGCGACACGCCACGCGTGCTGCGGTGCAGCAGGCGCGAGCCCAGCTGCTTTTCGAGCTGGGCCACGAGCTTGGTGGCCGAGGGCTGGCCCACGCCCATTTCGGCGGCGGCCTTGCTGAACGAGCCCAGGTCGACCACGCGCACGAACAGTTTGACTCCGAGAAGGCGATCCATGGAAACGATTATCGGCAGCGCCTGGCGGCCGATTGCATTCCAAAAGGGAATAACGCTAATGCCCTGGATGCGGGTTCCGGGCTCTGGCCAATGCGGGGAGCATCCAGTCCATCAGTTTTCAAACCCCTTGACAGGAGACCCCGATGGCAACAATGAAGGCCGCCATGGCCGCCGTGTTGGTGATGGAGAAAGAGGGCATCACGCAGCTGTTCGGCGTGCCCGGCGCTGCGATCAACCCGTTCTATGCGGCGGTGCGCGAGCGCCAGTCGCTCACCCACATCCTGGCCCGCCACGTGGAGGCCGCCTCGCACATGGCCGAGGGCTACACCCGTGCCCGGGCCGGCAACATCGGCGTGTGCGTGGGCACCAGCGGGCCTGCCGGCACCGACATGATCACCGGCCTGTACTCGGCCATCGCCGACAGCATTCCCATCCTGTGCATCACCGGCCAGGCACCGCGCGCCCGGCTGCACAAGGAGGACTTCCAGGCGGTGGACATCGAGTCCATCTCCAAGCCGGTGACCAAGTGGAGCGTGACGGTGCGCGAACCGGCCCTGGTGCCGCGCGCCTTCCAGCAGGCCTTCCACCTGATGCGCTCGGGCCGGCCCGGGCCGGTGCTGATCGACCTGCCCTTCGACGTGCAGATGGCCGAGATCGAGTTCGACATCGACACCTACGAGCCGCTGCCTGTCTACAAGCCCGCCGCCACGCGCAGGCAGGTGGAAAAAGCGCTGGACATGCTGGAAGCGGCCGAGCGCCCGCTGATCGTGGCCGGCGGCGGCATCATCAACGCCGACGCCTCGGACCTGCTGGTGGAGTTTGCCGAGCTGACCGGCGTGCCCGTGATCCCCACGCTGATGGGCTGGGGCACCCTGCCCGACGACCACCCGCTGATGGCCGGCATGTGCGGCCTGCAGACCAGCCACCGCTACGGCAACGCCACCTTGCTGGCCAGCGACTTCGTGATGGGCATCGGCAATCGCTGGGCCAACCGGCACACCGGCTCGCCCGAGGTGTATTGCAAGGGCCGCAAGTTCGTGCACATCGATATCGAGCCCACGCAGATCGGCCGCGTGTTCAACCCCGACTTCGGCATCGTCAGCGACGCCCGGGCCGCGCTGCAACTGCTGGTGCAGGTGGCGCGTGAGCGCAAGGACGCCCGGGGCCTGCCCGACCGCAGCGACTGGGCCAGCCGCTGCGCCGAACGCAAGGCGCTGATGCACCGCAAGTCGCATTTCACCGAGACCCCCATCAAGCCCATGCGCGTGTACGAGGAGATGAACGCCGTGCTGCCGCGCGACACCATCTACGTGAGCACCATCGGCCTGAGCCAGATCGCGGGCGCGCAGTTTCTGCACGTCTACGGCCCGCGCCAGTGGATCAACTGCGGCCAGGCCGGCCCGCTGGGCTGGACCATTCCGGCCGCGCTGGGTGTGGTGGCGTCTGACCCCACGCGCACGGTGGTGGGCCTGTCGGGCGACTACGACTTCCAGTTCTTGATGGAAGAACTGGCCGTGGGGGCGCAGTTCAACCTGCCCTACGTGCAGGTGCTGGTCAACAACAGCTACCTGGGCCTGATCCGCCAGGCGCAGCGCGGCTTCGACATGGACTACTGCGTGCAGCTGGCGTTCGAGAACCAGAACGTGGCGCCGGGCGAGGGCGACCTGCGCAGCTACGGCGTGGACCACCAGGCCGTGGTGCAGGGCCTGGGCTGCCGCTCGCTGCGCGTGACCGACCCCGAGAAGATCGCCGGGGCCCTCACCGAGGCCCTGGCCCTGGCGCGCGAACACCGCGTGCCGGTGGTGGTGGAGGTGATCCTGGAGAAGGTCACCAACATCGCCATGGGTACCGAGATCGACAAGGTCAACGAGTTCGAGGCCATCGACTGCCGCCACCCCGGTGGCCGCGCCGGCCTGGAACTGGCGGGCCTGCTGGACTGAACAAGATTCAAGGAGACACCCGCATGCCCCGCTTTGCCGCCAACCTGACCATGCTCTTCACCGAGCTGCCCTTCATCGACCGCTTCGGCGCCGCCGCACGTGCGGGCTTCACCGCCGTCGAGTTCCTCTTCCCCTATGCCTGGCCGGCCGAGGAGATCCGTGCCCAGCTCGACGCCCACGGCCTGCAGCTGGTGCTGCACAACCTGCCCGCAGGCGACTGGGGCGCGGGCGAGCGCGGCATCGCCTGCCTGCCGGGGCGGGAGGCCGAGTTCCGTGCCGGCGTGGCGCAGGCCATTGGCTATGCCCAGGCGCTGGGCGTGCAACAGCTCAACTGCCTGGCCGGCAAGGCACCCGAAGGTGCAGACTCGGCGCTGCTGCACCGCACGCTGGTGGAGAACCTGCGCTTTGCCGCGCAGGCGCTGCGCCAGGCCGGGCTGCGCCTGCTGGTCGAGCCCATCAACACCTGCGACATCCCGGGCTTCTTCGTGAACACCACGGCCCTGGCGCTCAGCCTGCTGGACGAGGTGGACGCAAGCAATGCCTTTGTGCAGTACGACATCTACCACGCACAGCGCATGGAGGGTGAACTGGCCGCCACGTTAGCCAAGCACCTGGCGCGCATCGGCCACATCCAGCTGGCCGACAACCCGGGCCGCAACGAGCCGGGCACCGGCGAGATCAACTACCCCTGGCTTTTCAAGCACATCGACGCCATTGGCTACGCCGGCTGGATCGGCTGCGAATACAAGCCCGCCACCACCACCGAGGCCGGCCTGGCTTGGCGCACGGCCCTGACCCACGCATGATTTTCAAGGACATCTCCCAATGACCACCAGCTCCCTCAAGATCGGCTTCATCGGCCTGGGCACCATGGGCGCGCCCATGGCGCAGCACCTGATCCAGGCCGGCCACCAGCTGTTCGTGCACACCCGCGGGCGCGTGCCGCCGGCCATTGCCGAAAGCCGCGCCACGCAATGCGTCACCGCGCGCGGCGTGGCCGAACGCGCCGACATCATTTTCACCATGGTGCCCGACACCCCGCATGTCGAGGACGCGCTGTTCAGCGAGAGCGGCGTAGCCGCCGGCCTCAGCAAAGGCAAGACCGTGGTGGACATGAGCTCGATCTCGCCCATCGCCACCAAGGACTTCGCGCAGCGCATCAACGCCCTGGGCTGCGACTACCTCGATGCGCCGGTCTCGGGCGGCGAGGTCGGCGCGAAGAACGCCACGCTGTCCATCATGGTGGGCGGGCCGGACGCGGCGTTCGAGCGCGTCAAGCCGCTGTTCGAGCTGATGGGCAAGAACATCACCCTGGTGGGCGGCAACGGCGACGGGCAGACCGCCAAGGTGGCCAACCAGATCATCGTGGCGCTGAACATCGAGGCCGTGGCCGAGGCCCTGCTGTTCGCCGCCAAGGCCGGTGCCGACCCGGCGCGCGTGCGCCAGGCGCTGATGGGCGGCTTCGCCTCGTCGAAGATCCTCGAAGTGCATGGCGAGCGCATGCTGCGCCGCACCTTCGACCCCGGCTTTCGCATTGAGCTGCACCAGAAGGACCTGAACCTGGCCCTGGCCAGTGCACGCGCCCTGGGCGTGGCCCTGCCCAACACCGCCACCGCGCAGGAGCTGTTCAACACCTGCGTGGCGCATGGCGGCGCGGGATGGGACCACTCGGCCCTGGTGCGCGCGCTCGAAGCCATGGCGAATTTCGAGATCGGCCAGCCGGCCGCCCGCTGAAATGCGGCCGCCTACCCCACAGCAGGACCTGTTGCGCCGCATGTTCGACGCGGCCATCGCCAGTGCCCAGCCGGCGCTGTGCGTGCCGCCGCACCTGCCCTCCCCTGCGTCGCTGGGCTCGGGCCGCCTGGTCGTCATCGGCGCGGGCAAGGCTTCGGCCGCCATGGCGCGGGCGGTGGAAGAGCACTGGGATGGACCGCTTTCGGGCTTGGTCGTCACGCGCTATGGATACGCCGTGCCCTGCCGCCACATCGAGATCGTGGAGGCCGCCCACCCCGTGCCCGACGCGGCCGGCATGGCGGCGGCGCAGCGCATGCTCCACTGCGTGGCCGGCCTGCGCGGGGACGACCTGGTGCTGTGCCTGATCTCGGGCGGCGGCTCGGCATTGCTTCCCCTGCCGCTGCCCGGCATCACCCTGGCCATGAAGCAGGAGGTGAACCGCGCGCTGCTGCAGTCGGGCGCCACCATCGCCGAGATGAACTGCCTGCGCCGCCACCTCTCGGCCATCAAGGGCGGGCGGCTGGCGCTTGCCTGCCACCCGGCGCGCGTGCTCACGCTGCTGCTGTCGGACGTGCCCGGTGACGCGCCCGCCGACATTGCCTCCGGCCCCACGGTGGGCGACGTCACGACCTGTGCCGATGCGCTCGACATCGTGCGCCGCCACGGCATCGTGCTGCCACCCGCCTTGCGCGAGGTGCTGGAATCGGGCCGGGGCGAATCGCCCAAGCCGGGCCACCCCCACCTGGCCCGCAGCGAGGTGCGCATGGTCGCCGCCCCGCAGATGGCGCTGGAAGCTGCTGCCGAGGTGGCGCGCCAGGCAGGCTACACCCCCTGCATCCTGGGCGATGCGCTGGAGGGCGAGGCGCGCGACGTGGGCCGGGTGCTGGGCGGCATTGCGCTGCAGGTGGCGCAGCGCCAGCAGCCGTTTGCCGCACCCTGCGTGCTGCTCTCGGGCGGGGAGACCACCGTGACCGTGCGCGGCGATGGACGCGGTGGGCGCAATGTGGAATGCCTGCTGTCCATGGCGCTGGCATTGCAGGGCCACCCACGCATCCATGCGCTGGCTGGAGACACCGATGGCGTGGACGGGCAGGAAGAGATCGCGGGCGCCCAGCTCACACCGACCACGCTGCAGCGCGCGCAGGCCCTGGGCATCCGGCCCGCCGACGCCCTGGCGCGCAACGACGGCCATGGCTTCTTCGGCGCGCTGGGCGATGCGGTGGTGACCGGGCCGACGCTGACCAACGTGAACGATTTCCGGGCCATCTTGATCGATGGGCCGTGAATGTCCGATTCTGACCCCTGGTCGTCTCGCGCCTGCATGGCAGGGGCGCGCAAGGGCATCTAAGATTCCCGGCATGCCTTGCCCGACCCGCTCCACCGCCCACCCCGCCACTCCAGGGGTGGCGCCATGACCCAAGCCTCCTCACTGCGCCCGCGCGACCTGGTGCTCGCGCTGCTCGTGATCCTCGTCTGGGGTGTCAATTTCGCCGTGATCAAAGTCGGGCTGGTCGGCGTGCCGCCGCTGCTGCTGGGGGCGCTGCGCTTCATGCTTGCCGCCTTCCCGGCGCTGCTGTTCTTCAAGGCGCCGAAGGTGCCGCTGCGCCTGTACCTGGCCTTCGGGCTGACCATGTCGGTGGGGCAATTCGCCTTTCTGTTCAGCGCCATCCACGTGGGCATGCCCTCGGGTCTGGCCTCGCTGGTGCTGCAGTCGCAATCGTTCTTCACGCTGGTGCTCACGGCCCTGTGGCTGCGCGAGCGCTGGCAGGGCAACCAGTTGGCCGGCCTGCTGCTGGCGGCCGGGGGCCTGGTATTGATCGGCAGTGCACATGGCGCCTCGATGCCGCTGCTGGGTTTTCTGCTCACCGTGGCTGTCGCCGCCCTGTGGGCCTGCGGCAACCTCGTGAGCCGGGCCGTGGGCCGGCACGGGCCCATGAACCAGTTGGCCTTTGTGGTCTGGGCCAGCCTGGTGCCACCGCTGCCGCTGCTGGCGCTGTCGCTGCTGATCGAGGGGCCTGCCGCCATCTCCGCCGCGCTGCAGGGCTTCAGCCTGGCGTCCTTCGCCTCGGTGGCCTACATTGCCTGGGGAGCCACGCTGTTCGGCTTCGCCGTGTGGAACTTCCTGCTCTCTCGCTACCCCATCAACCGCATCGCTCCCTTCACGCTGCTGGTGCCCCTGGTGGGCCTGAGCACGGGCTGGCTGGCCTTTGGCGAGACACTGCAGCCGGTGCATTTCGCGGGTGGCGCGCTGCTGATGCTGGGGCTGTTCGTCAACCTCTTCGGCGCACCGCTGCTGGCGCGGCTGCGGCCCAAGACCTGA
>JAZKEE010000048.1:0-18926 GCA_040387235.1 Pseudomonadota bacterium | reverse complement strand
GCGGCGCGGTAAGCACAAAGCCATCCAGAACCCTGGCCATTCGATCCCAGCGCCAATACTGGAATGCACCATGACCCACGACACCGATCTCGCCAGAAGCCTCGATTCACACCACGCCGCCAACGGCTTCTCTGACCGCGTGGCCCTGTCCATCACGCTCGCGCTGCGCTTCCTGGCTGACACCTTCTTCGCCAAGCGCTATGGCAACCGGGCCATCGTCCTCGAGACGGTGGCCGCCGTGCCCGGCATGGTGGGGGGCATGCTCGTGCACCTGCGCTGCCTGCGCTGGATGGTGGACGACGAAGGCTGGATCCGCACCCTGCTCGACGAAGCCGAGAACGAGCGCATGCACCTGATGACCTTCGTGCAGATCGCCAAACCCAACGGGTTCGAGCGCGCCGTGGTGCTGCTGACCCAGGCCGTGTTCTTCGTCTTCTTCTTTGCGCTGTACCTGGTCTCGGCGCGCACGGCCCACCGGCTGGTGGGCTATTTCGAAGAACAGGCGGTGGTCAGCTACACCCTGTACCTGGAGGAGATCGACGCAGGCCGCGTGGAGAATATTCCCGCCCCGGCCCTGGCCATCGCCTACTGGAGCCTGTCGGCCGACGCCCGGCTGCGCGACGTGGTGCTGGCCGTGCGTGCCGACGAGGCAGGCCACCGCGATGTCAACCACCGGTTTGCCGACACGCTCAGCCATCCCGCCGCTGTGCCACACGCCAGCTGAAAAAATGAAGCTCCCCTTGAGTCGCTTCGCGCCTTCACCCCTCTCTCGCTTCGCTGCGCGAGACGGGAGGGGGACGCCCCCAGCGCCTGCGCTGGATACGCCGCCTTCGCGGCGGGGCGGGCCCTTGCGCAGGGGCACTGGCTCGAGCATCGCCAGTGTCATGGACCGCGCCCCACAAAAGCTGACATGATCGGCTCGCCCTGCTGATCCATCTCTAAACCCCATGCGCCTGACCGTATTCACCGACTATTCTCTGCGCGTGCTGCTGGTACTGGCCTCGCGCACCGAGGCGCTGGTCACCATCGCCGACATCACCGAGGCCTTCGGCATCTCGCAGGCGCACCTGATGAAAGTCACCCAGGCACTGGGCAAGACCGGCTGGGTGGACACGATGCGCGGCCGCAACGGCGGCATGCGCCTGGCGGCCGACCCGCGCAAGCTGTCACTCGGCGAGGTGGTGCGCCGGCTCGAAGCCGATTTCGCACTGGTCGAATGCCTGGGCGAAGACAACCACTGCGTGCTGACCGGCGGCTGCGGCCTGGAGGTGGCCCTGCGGCAGGCCACGGAAGTCTTCCTGCGCGAACTCGACCGCTATTCGATCGCCGACCTGGTCAACACCAGCCCGGCGCTGGCGCAATTGGCACTGTGGCAGCCCGTCACCTGGAAGGGGCTCGCGCAGCGTCCGGCCGCAGCGGACCGCAGCCACGCCTGACCACTACGGTGTTTCGCACCCGCCGGGTGCTCCACCGCCGGCTTCGAAAGCCTTGCGCGAATCGCGGATGCCATGGCGGTGCTCCTCGGCCCACAGCCACACGCCGCAGAAGGCCGCACCCAGGCTCTGGCCGCGCTCGGTCAGCTCGTATTCCACGCGCGGGGGCACCACGGCGAACACGGTGCGCACCACCAGGCCGTCGGCTTCCATCTGGCGCAGGGTCTTGGTCAGCATCTTCTGGCTGATGTCGCCCACCAGCTCCCCCACGCGGGTAAAACGCAGGCGACCGTGCTCGGCCAGTACCTCCAGCGCCAGCATGGTCCATTTGTCGGCCACCCGGCCGATGATTTCGCGCACCAGCCGGTCGAGCTCCGGGTCGGTGGCGCCCGGCGGTGGGTGCTTGTGCAGCGGGTAGCGGTGGGCGTGGGTGGTGTCGTGCATGGTCATGGCGGTTTCCGCGCGGTAAGTGAGGCACTTTCAAGTGCCTACTTCCCATGGGCTCGGGCCGATCATACGATCCGCCCCACCGCGACACGCCAATGGCCACACATGCTGTTGGGCTGGCCGCTCCACCGCAGGAAACCACGATGAAGCCCCCCTCCTCCGACACGCCCACCACCCCACCCGCCAGACCCGGCGGCCCGGAACTCAACCGCCGCGAGATGGTCGTCGGCAGCGCTGCCGTCGCCCTGGCCGGCAGCATCGCGCCAGACGCGAACGCTGCACCGCCCACCCCGTCCTCGCCACCGGTCTACGAGCTCCCCATCCGCCTGCAGGTCAACGGCAAGCCGGTGGCCCTGCGGGTCGATGTGCGCGCCTCGCTGCTCGACACGCTGCGCGAGAACCTGGCCCTCACCGGGGCCAAGAAGGGCTGCGACCATGGCCAGTGCGGTGCATGCACGGTGCACCTCGACGGCCAGCGCGTGGCCTCGTGCCTCACCCTGGCGGCACAGGCCGACCGGCGCGCCGTGACTACCATCGAGGGCATCGAAGGCCCCGGCGGCGCGCTGCACCCCATGCAGCAGGCCTTCATCGACCACGATGCACTGCAGTGCGGCTACTGCACGCCGGGCCAGATCATGGCGGCCATTGCCTGCGTGCGCGAAGGGCATGCGAAATCGCCCGAGCAGATCCGCGAGTACATGAGCGGCAACCTGTGCCGCTGCGGCGCCTACGTGGGCATCGTGGGCGCCATCCAGCAGGCGGCCCCCCTGGTGCGGAGGTTCTGAGCATGCACCCCTTTGCCTACTCCCGCGCCACCACGGCGGCAGACGCCGTGCGCGCCATGGCCGCCGCCCCCGAGGGCACGCGCTTCCTGGCCGGCGGCACCACCCTGTACGACCTGATGAAGCTCGGCGTGATGGCGCCGCCCGCCGTGATCGACATCACAGGGCTGCGCGAGCTATCGGCCATCCGCACCACGGGCGCCGAGCTGCACTTCGGGGCGCTCGCGCCCATGGCCCGGGTGGCCGCCGATCCGCGGCTCATGGTGCTCTATCCGGCGCTGGCCGAATCGCTGTGGAAGGCCGCCTCGCAGCAGCTGCGCAACATGGCCAGCGTGGGCGGCAACCTGCTGCAGCGCACGCGCTGCGCGTATTTCCGCGGCGGCGAGTCCTACCCCTGCAACAAGCGCCAGCCCGGCAGCGGCTGTGCCGCCATCGACGGAGCCGACCGCGGCCAGGCCCTGCTGGGCGCCAGCGACGCCTGCAACGCCGTCTACCCCGGCGACTGGGCGATTGCGCTCACGGCCTTCGATGCCATGGTGGACACCATCAGCCCGCGCGGCTTGCGCAGCATGCCAATCGAAGCGCTGCACCGCGAGCCGGGCAGCACGCCCCACATCGAGACCGCCCTGGCCGCCGACGAGCTGGTCACGCGCATCCGAGTGCCTGCCTCGCCGCTGGGCCGCGCCTCCACGTACCACAAGGTTCGCGACCGCGAGTCCTACGCCTTCGCGCTGGCATCGGCCGCCGTGGCGCTGCAGATCGACGGCGGCGTGGTGCGCGAGGCCCGCATTGCGCTGGGCGGCGTGGCCACTCGCCCCTGGCGCGCGCGCCAGGCAGAGCAGGCGCTGATCGGCCAGCCGCTCACGCGCGACAGCGCACTGCAGGCCGCCGCCATCGCATTCGAGGGCGCCAGGGCCGGGCACCACAGCGGTTTTCGCATCGAGCTCGGCCGCCAGACGGTGGCCGATGCACTCCTCATCGCCAAGGAACGGGCAGGCACGGCATGACCACGACAACAGCACAATACCCCAAGGCATTCCCCGACACGGCGCGCGTGGATGCCTACGACAAGGTGCGCGGCGCCACGCGCTACGGCACGGACCAGAACCTGCCGGGCATGGCCTATGCCATGCTCGCGGTGGCGCGCATCGGCCGCGGCACGCTGCGCTCCATCGACCGCAATGCGGCCCAGGCCGTTCCCGGTGTGCGCCTTATCCTCACGCACGAGGATGTGCAGGGCCTGGCCTCGGCCGGCTTCCTCCTCGGCGGGGGCTATGGCGTGCAGAGCCTGCAGCCGCTGGCCGGCACCGCCATCGGCTACTGCGGCCAGCCCATCGCCATCGTGGTAGCCGATACCTTGGAAGCGGCCACAGAGGCCGCCGCACGCGTGCGCGCCACGTACGACGAAACGCCGTTCACCGTGGATTTCGGCGCATCCGGCAACCGTGCTCTCCCACAGGCCGACCTGCCGCTGCCCAAGCCGGCCTTTGCCGACAAGCTGCGCGGCGATGCGGATGCGGCCTATGCCGCAGCACCCGTGCGCATCGAGGCGCAGTACCGCGGCCCCGCCCAGCATGCCAGCCCCATCGAGCTGCTGGGCACGGTGGCGCACTGGCAGGGCGATGCGCTCACGGTCTACGAATCCACGCAGAACAGCGGCGCCCTGCGCCATGGCCTGGCGCGGCAACTGGCCGTGCCGCCCGAGCAGGTGCGCGTGGTGTCGCCCTCGGTCGGCGGAGGCTTTGGCCAGAAGAATTCGCTGCAGGGCCACACGGTGCTGGTGGCGCTGGCGGCGCGCCGGCTGGGCCGCCCGGTCAAGCTGGTGGTGACGCGCGAGCAGGTGTTCCATGCCTCGGGCTTTCGGCCGGCCAGCACGCACCGGCTGCAGCTGGGCGCCGATGCCTCGGGCCGGCTGCAGGCCATCACGCACGAGGTGCAGCAGCAGACCTCGCAGCACGACCTGTTCCCCTCATCGTGCACCGAGATCTCGGCCAGCATGTACGCATGCGCCCACTTTCGCGGGCGCGAGAGCCTGGTGCGCACCGACACGCACACGCCGGGCTTCATGCGCGGGCCGTGGGAGCACTTCACCTGCTTCGCGCTCGAAAGCGCGATGGACGAGCTGGCCCATGCGCTCGGCCAGGACCCCGTCGCCCTGCGCCTGGCCAACGACACGCAGGTGGACCCGCAGTCGGGCAAGCCCTTTTCCTCGCGCCACCTGGCGCAGTGCCTCACGCGCGGCGCCGAGCGCTTTGGCTGGGCGCGCCGCAGCCCGGCCCCGGGGTCCATGCAGGCGGCCGATGGCACGCTGATCGGCTGGGGCGTGGCCGCCGGGGCCTACAAGGCGGCGACGGCACCGGCGATCGCGCGGCTGCGAGTATCGGACGATGGGCGCGTGCGCATCGACATCGGCGGGCACGAGATGGGCCAGGGCATCCGCACCGCCGTGGCCAACACGGTGGCCGGGGTGATGCAGGTGCCCGTGCACCAGGTCACGGTGGTGCTGGGCGATACGCGCGGCGTGCCCCAGCACCTGACCGCCGGCTCCTGGGGCACGGCCACGGCGCTGCCGGCGGCGCTCCAGGCGGCCGAGCAGGCCATGGCGCAGCTGGCAGCGCTCAATACCTCGCGGCGCGCGCGCACGCCAGCGCAGATCCTGAAGGCCGCGCGCACACCCTTCATCGAGGTGGAAAGCCGCCACCGCGCTCCGGGCCAGCCCGAGCAGATCTATGCGCGCCTGGCCCAGGGCATGCCCTCGGCAGCCGGACCGCACTACCCGGAGTTCGCGGCCTTCAGCTACATCGCGCATTTCGTGGAGGTGCGCATCGAGCCCCACACGCGCCGGGTGCGCGTGCCGCGCGTGGTGAGCGTGGCCGACTGCGGCCGCGTGGCCAGCCCGCGCACTGCGCGCAGCCAGGTGCAGGGTGGCGTGGTCTGGGGCATCGGCGCCGCGCTGCGCGAGGTCAGCGAGGTGGACCCGCGCTACGGCGGTTTCCTCAACGCCAACCTGGCCGAGTACGTGCTGCCGGTGAACCTCGATATCGGCAGCATCGAAGCCGACTTCATCGACGAGCCCGACCCGCGCATCAACCACCTGGGCGTGAAGGGCCTGGGCGAGGTGGTCATGACGGGCGTGGCACCGGCGATCGCCAACGCCATCTTCCATGCCACGGGCAAGCGCCTGCGCGACCTGCCGATCCGGCTGGAGCACCTGCTCTGACCGGTCTCAGTCCAGGGTGATGTTGTTGCCCTTGATGACGTTGACCCAGCGCTTGCCGTCCACCTGCAGCACGCTGGCAAAGGCCTCGGGCGTGCCGCCGATGGGCACCAGACCCATGCTGCCCAAGTACTTTTTGTACTCGTCGGAGGCGATGATCTTCTGCGACGCGGCGGCCACCATGTCGATGGCGGCCTGCGGCGTGCCCTTTAGGGCAAAGATGCCGTGCCAGGAGTCGCCCTCGAAGCCCGGGAAGGTCTCCGCCACGGTGGGCACCTGGGGCAGGGATTCGAGGCGCTGGCGGCTGGACACGGCCAGCGCCCGCACCCGGCCCGTGCGGATGAACTGCAGCACGTCGGCGATGGGGCTGAAGGCCGTGTCCACCGTGCCGCCCACGATGTCGTTGAGCCCACCGTCCTTGTAGGGCACGTGGTTCATCGAGACGTTGGCGCTGTTGGCGAAATGCGCCATGGACACGTGGGGCGCGGTCGCCACGCCGTAGGAGGCATAGCTCACCTTGCCCGGCTTGTCTTTGGCCTCCCTGATGAGGTCGGGCAGGGTCTTGAAGGGCGAACTGTGGGCCACCGTGATCACCAGCGGGATCGACAAGGTCTGGATCACCGGCACCAGGTCGCCCACCTGGTAGGGCAGCTTCTTGTAGACGTAGGGGTTGATCGAGATCGTGCCGCTGGCGGTGTACAGGAAGGTGTAGCCATCGGCCGGCGCAGCGACGAACTGCTGCGTGCCGACGATGGTGCTTGCGCCCGGCCGGTTGTCGACGATGACGCCCTGGCCCACGGCCTTGGACAACCGCTCGGCCCAGAAGCGCGCCATCACGTCGGGCGCGGTGCCGGCCGGGAACGGCACGATCACCTTGATCGGGCGGCTCGGGTACTTGTCCTGCGCCAGGGCCGGCACTGCCAGGCAGGGGGCCAGGGCGAGCAGCGCCAGGCCCATGAGGCTGCGGCGGCAGGGGGATGCGTCGGTTGTTTTCGTCGTCATGCTTGTCTCCTGTGGAATGGTTTTTCGTTACGGCGATGGCGCAGCAGTGGGTCTTCGCCCCTCGTAGGCCATCTGCAGCAGGTGGCGCACTGCGCCCTTCTCCAGCGGCCTGGGGTTGGGATACTGCTGGGTCAGGGCCAGGTCGCAGGCCGTGTCCAGGTCGGCCTCGCGCAGGCCCAGGTCACGCAGGGCCACGGGCGCACCCGTGGCCTTTGCCAAGTCGAACAGCGCGCCAGCCACGTCGCCGGGCGCCACGCTGCCCAGGGCGCGCGCGATGCGCTGCGCGGCACTTGGCACATGGCCCAGGTTGAAGGCCAGCGCATGGGGCAGCACCACGGTGTGGGTCTCGGCGTGCGGCAGGTTGAAGCTGCCGCCCAGCGTGTGGCACAGCTTGTGGTGCAGGGCCACGCTGACATTGCCCAGCACGCTGCCGCAGAGCCAGGCGCCGTACAGGGCATCGCCGCGTGCCTGCACGTCGCCGCCGTCCCGGTGCAGGGCCGGTAGTGCCTGGGCCAGGGCGCGGATGCCCTCCTCGGCCATCAGGTCCATGACGGGGTTTCCATCCTGTGCGTACAGCCCCTCCACCGCATGCGCGATGGCATTGATGCCGCTGGTGATGCTCAGCGGCACGGGCAGCGACAGCGTGAGCTCAGGGTCGTAGATCACCGTGCGCGGCATCACGCGGGCGTCGCGGCCCGTGGTCTTGAGGCCGGCTTCGGTGATGCCGTAGATCGGCGTCATCTCGCTGCCCGCATAGGTGGTCGGTATGGCCAGGATGGGCAGGCCCGAATCGAGCGCGATGGCCTTGCCCAGGCCGATGGTGGAGCCGCCGCCGATGGCGACCGCGCAGTCCGCCCCCAGCCGGCGTGCCTCGTCGCATGCGGCACGCGCAGCCTCGATGGGCACGTGCATCTCGGCCCGGGCAAAGACGCCGGCCGCGCGCGCACCCAGGCGGTCGGCCACCTGCTGCGCCTGGCCCACCTGGCCGGGCGTGCACAGCACGAGGGCGCGCCGCGCGCCCAGCAGGTCGATCTCGCGTTCGAGGTGGGCCAGCGACCCGGCGCCGAACACGGTGCGCGGGGACTGGTGGCGGTAGATGAAGTCGTGCATGGGGTGCTTCTCAAGCGGCGGATTCATGCCGCGGCGACCGGGTAGTCCACCTGGTAGCGTGCGGTGCGCATCGCGCCCAGCTCCGCCCGCACGCGCAGGTGCTCGGGGTGCTCGGCATAGGCGGCCAGGGCCTCGGGCGAATCGAACTCGCTGTAGAGCACCACGTCGCAGGCATAGGAGGTGCGGCTCACGTCCACGCCGATCTCCAGGTGCCGCATCCCGGGGATGCGGCCCTTGAGGCTGTCGAAGCTGGTGCACAGGCGCTCGATGTTGCGTTGCCGCTCGGCAGGCGTGTCGCCCTGCACGTTCCACATCACGATGTGGCGGATGGTTTGCGAATGGGTGCTCATGCAGGGAACCCCGTCTTCTGGGGCCAGAGGTTGATGAAGGCGTGGACGGTGGTGCTGGCGTACAGGCCCGCCTGGGTGAATGGCTCGTTCGCCAGCCAGGCGAGCGCCGCTGCACGGGATTCGAAGTCGATGACCAGCAGGCTGCCGAGCATGGTGCTGCCGTCGTCGTGCACCAGGGGCCCGGCGAACGCGATGCGCTGCTGCACCAAACCCAGGTAGGCCTTGTGCTGCGGGCGCACGGCCTGGCGCAGGTCGCCGGCATCCGGCCGGTCGAGCAGGAAGAAGCTGAACAGCATGGCCTCACCCCGCCTTCGCCGGGTTGAGCACGAAGTCGTAGGCGAGCAGGTAGCTGCCATCGGGCTGCTGCGTCCAGTCGCAGACCAACGACTGGCGCACGCCGAACACGGCGTCGGAGTCGAGGTAGTCGCTGTCCTGCCGGAAGACATGGGTGATCAGCGTCTCGTAGCCCGGCGCCTTCACCATGAAATGCAGGTGCGCCGGGCGCCAGGGGTGGCGGCCCGTGGCCTGCAGCATGGCGCCCACCGGGCCGTCGTGCGGAATGGCGTAGGGCACGGCGACGATGGAGCGGAAGTGGTAGCGGCCCTCGGCGTCGGCACGCAGCTGCCCGCGCGCCTGCGCCTGTTCCAGCGCCTCGTGCTGCACGTCGTACAGGCCGTCGTCGTCGGACTGCCAGACATCGAGCGTGGCACCCGGGATGGCTTCGCCCTCTGTGCCCCGCACCGTGCCGCGCACCTGGCAGGGCGTGCCCTTGGCACCGTTGGCAATGTCGGCGCCCAGCTCGTAGGTCGGCGCGTCCTTCACGTAGAAGGGGCCGAACACCGTGGCCTCGGTGCAGCCCTCGGGCTTGTGGTTGTTCATGGCCACGGTGAGCATGGACAGGCCCAGCACGTCCGACAGCAGGATGAATTCCTGGCGCTTGTCGTCGGTGATGTGGCCGCAGCGGGTGAGGAAGGCTATGCCCTTGAACCACTCGTCCTCGGTCAATTCCACCTCCCGGGCGAAGGCGTGCAGGTGCTGCACCAGGCTGATGAGGATTTGCTTCAGGCGCGGGTCGGTGGTGCCGGCAAAGCTGGCAATGACCGCCTGGGTGATGTTGTCCTGGTCGAGGTTGCGCATGGGGTCTTGTCTCCGCCGTCTGGTGTTGTGGGTGCTGTGAGACATGACTTTATGATTTCCACAAAACAATATAAACAGGTCAAAATGGAATGAAGATTTCCAGAAAATGAAAATATGGACCGCCTTACCGAGCTGGAGTTGTTCATCAAGGTTGCCGAGGTGGGCAGCATGGGCGGCGCGGCCGAGGCGCTGGGGCTGTCCAACCCCGCCGCCAGCCGCCACCTGGCGTCGCTCGAAGGCCGGCTCAAGGCGCGGCTGGTGGAGCGCAACACCCGGCGCCTGTACCTGACCAGCGAGGGCCAGGAGTTCTACGAGCGCGCGCGCACCGTGCTGGCCGAGCTGCAGGACGCGGAGACGGCCATCAACTCCAGCACGCTCAAGCCCTCGGGCGTGCTGCGCGTCAGCGCCTCGCTGTCGTTCTCGATGCAGCTGATCGCCCCGCGCCTGGCGCAGTACCACCGCCTGTACCCGCAAGTGCGCGTGCACATCGAGGCGGCCAACCGCTACCTGGACATGATCGAGAACGGCATCGACGTGGCGATCCGCAACCGCGAGTTCGAGCCCGACAGCAGCATCACCATCCGCAGGCTGGCCACCACGCGCCGGGTGCTGTGCGCATCGCCGGCCTACCTGGCCTCGCACGGCATGCCCCAGTCGCCAGGCGAACTCGCGGCGCACGACTTCTTGATCTACGTGTACGCCAACCATGCGCACGAACTGCGCCTGACCCGCGGCGAGGACAGCTGCGTCGTGCCCATCCAGGGCCTGCTCGAATCGAACGACGGCCAGGTGCTGCGCGCCGCGGCGCTGAGCGGGCTGGGCATCCTGGTGCAGCCGAGCTACATCGTCTACGACGACATCGTGGCCGGGCGGCTGGTGCCCGTGCTCAACGACTGGGACCTGCCGCGCATCCAGATCAACATCGCCTACCCGAGCCGCAAGCACCTCTCGGCCAAGGTGCGCTCCTTCATCGATTTCATGGCCGACGAGTTCGAGAAGAACGGCTACGAGCGCAAGTGGACCAGCTACATGGGGCTGCGCTGAAGCCTGTAAAGCCGCTCTAGCCGCCGAATTGGCCGTGCACCCACTCGCGCAGCACCTGCGTGGCCGGCCGGTCGGCCGCGCGCGGGCTGTAGACCAGGTCGTAGCGGTAGCTGTCCACCGCGAGATCGAAGGGCTGGACCAGCACGCCCGAGCGCAGCTCGTCGGCCACCAGCGTCAGGCTGAGCAGGCCCACGCCCTGGCCCGCCACGGTGGCCTGCACGGCATGCATCTCCTCGGTGAACGAGAGCCCCGCATCCGGGGGCACGCCGGTCAGCCCTGCCTGCTGCAGCCAGGTGCGCCAGACCGGCGCGAGGGATTCGTCGCGCGGAGCCTGGCCCCATTCGAAATGGATCCGCGGCACGGCACCCAGGTCGCGCAGCGCCACTGCCGCCAGGGCGGGGGTGCACACGGGGGCAAATCGGTCCTGGAACAGGGGCTCCACCACCATGTCGGCATAGCGCCCGCTGCCGTAGCGGATGGCGGCGTCGGCCTCGGTGTCGAGGTCCACCACCCGGTGGCTGGCGTCCAGGCGCAGGGCCCAGCCCGGGTGCTGTTCGCTGAACGAGCCGACGCGCGGCGCCAGCACCTTGGCCATGAAGGCCACGGTCGATGAGAGCGTGGCCGTCTGCGCCTGGCCCTCTGTGCGGCGCACACGCTCGACCGCGCGCTCGAAGCTGTCCAGCCCATCGCGCAGCACGGGAAACAGCTGGTGCCCTGCGGCTGTCAGCGACACCTGGCGCGTGCCGCGCTCGAACAGGCGCACGGCCAGGTGCTCCTCCAGCAGCCTGATCTGGTGGCTCACGGCCGTGGGGGTGACATGCAGCTCGTCGGCTGCGGCCTTGAAGCTCAACCGCCGCGCCGCGGCCTCGAACACCCGCATGGCACCCAAGGGGGGAAGTCTGCGCATCTCGACAGTGTAGTTTTATTCATCTGTCACCTGAAAAATCGACCTTTGCCAGGCGCCATTTGTTTGGAGAAACTGGCAGCACATCATCGCCTTCGGGCGGCACATGACCCAACCCTGTTCATCCATCAAGGAGCCACCATGCCTCTCACGCAAGTCCACATCCAGCCCGACCCCTACGCCCCCTTCCTGCTGTCGCAGGCCATTGTCCTGGGCAACCTGGTCTTCGTCTCGGGCCAGGCCGCCATCGGCGACGACAGCGCCATCGTCGGCAAGGGCGACTTCGACGCCCAGGCCCAGCAGGCCTTCAAGAACCTCGACCGCGTCCTGCAGGCCGCCGGCTCGGACCTGCGCCACGTGGCCAAGGTCACGATCTTCCTGACCTCCATGGCGCACTTCCCGAAGATCGTGGAGTTGCGCCGCCAATGGTTCAGCGCGCCCTACCCGGCCGACACCATCGTCGAGGTCTCGGGCCTGTACTCGCCCGACGCGATGATCGAGATCGAAGCCATCGCCACTCTCCCCGGGGTGCCCGCATGACGCCCCTGCTGTCGCCCACCTGCATCGGCGGCCTCACCCTGCCCAACCGGCTGGTCGTCGCGCCCATGACGCGCGTGAGCGCCGCCGCCGCGGGCGATGCCACCCAGCGCATGGCGCGCTACTACGCGCGCTTTGCAGAGGGCGGCTTCGGCCTGGTGGTCACCGAGGGCATTTACACCGACCAGGCCTTTGCCCAGGGCTACGCCCACCAGCCGGGGCTGAGCGACCGCGCGCAAGCCCTGGCCTGGCGCCCCGTGGTGCAAGCCATCCACGCGGCAGGCGGGCGCGTGTTCGCGCAGCTCATGCATGCGGGCGCGCTGTCGCAGTTCAACCGCTTTCGCGGCCACTCGGCAGGGCCTTCGGCCGTGCGCCCGCTGGGGCAGCAGATGGCGCTGTACCGCGGCGAGGGCCCCTACCCGGTGCCCGTGGCGATGGCCGAGGCCGATATCGCCGAGGCCATTGCCGGCTTTCGCCAAGCGGCACGGCTCGCCGTGGAAGTCGCCGAATTCGATGGCGTGGAGATCCATGGCGCCAATGGCTACCTGCTCGACCAGTTCTTCACCGGCCACACCAACACCCGCAGCGATGGCTGGGGCGGCGCCATCGGCCAACGCGTTCGGCTGGCCTGCGAGGTACTGCGCGGCGTGAAGCAGGAGCTGGGCGGCACCGCACCGGTCGGAGTGCGCATCTCGCAGGGCAAGGTCAACGACTTCAGCCACCGATGGCCCGAAGCCGAGGGCGGTGCGGCCACCGTGTTCGGTGCCCTCGCGCATTCGGGCGCAGACTACCTGCACGTCACCGAATTCGAGGCCTGGCGACCGGCCTTCGCCGATGCCGGCGCCAGCCTGGTGCACCTGGCACGCCGCCATGCTCCCGGTGTCGCCCTCATCGCCAACGGCGGCCTGCACGATCCCGCCCGCGCTGCAAACGCGCTGGACGATGGCGCCGACCTCGTGGCCCTGGGCCGCGGCGCGCTGGCCAACCCCGATTGGCCACAGCGCCTGCGCGATGGCCTGGCGCCGCGCGCATTCGATCCGGCCCTGCTGTCACCGCTGGGCGACCTCAAGGCGGCGGAGTTCGAGACCGCAAGCGCAACCGGGTGATCTGAAGGGCTGCGCGGCCCTACTCGACCTTCACCCCGGCGGCCTTGACCACGGCTTCCCAGCGGGCCTTTTCCCTGGCGATCAGGGCGCCGAACGCCTGGGCCGTGGCCGGTGTCGGCTCGGCCCCTTCGCTGCCCAGGCGCTGGGCCACGGCCGGCGCCCCCAGGGCCTCATTGGTGCGCGCGTTGAGCCGCTGCACCACCTCGGCGGGCGTGCGCGCGGGGGCGACCAGGCCGTACCACTGGTCGGCCTCGAAGCCCTGTGTGCCCGGCACACCGGATTGCCCGACCGCAGGGACCTCGGGCAGTTGGGACAGGCGCTGGCGGCCCGACACGGCCACGGGCCGGATCTTGCCGGCCTTGATGTGGGGCAGCAACGCCGGCACGCCGGTGAACAGCATCTGCACCTGGCCCGCGAGCAGGTCGTTCACCGACGGTGCCGTGCCCTTGTAGGGCACGTGCAGGGCCTTCAGGCCCGTCCGCAGCTTGAGCAGCTCCATCGCCAGGTGGGCCGCACTGCCATTGCCGCCCGACCCATAGGCCAGCCGGTCAGGGTGCGATTGCGAGTACGCCACCAGCTCGGCCAGGTTGCTGGCCGGCACCGAGGGATGGAGCACCAGCACGTTGGGCACCCGGGCCACCAGCGCCACGGGCGCAAAGGCCTTGAGCGGATCGAAGCCGAGCTGCGGGTACAGCCAGGGGTTGACCGCCAGCGTGCCGGTGTGGCCCATGAAAAGGGTGTGGCCGTCGGGCGGCGAGCGCAGGGCACGCTCGGAGCCCAGGGTTCCACCCGCGCCCGGAAGGTTCTCCACGATCACCGGCTGGCCCAGCGACTGACCCAGTTCCAGCCCCACGGCGCGCGCCAGGATGTCGCTGGAGCCCCCGGGCGTAAAGGGCACGATGATGCGCACCGGCCGCGAGGGAAAGTCGGCCGCCGCGTGCGCAAGCCGCGCCCCGGCGAGCCAGGGCAGGCCCAGCAGGGGCAGGAATCGGCGCCGGGGCAGGAAGGCCATGGGCTCGTTCAATCCGGCTTGATGCCGGTTTCCTTGACCAGCTTTTCATAGCGCTGGCGTTCAGAGCGCACCAACGCGGCAAACTGCGCGCTGCTGCCGGGCGTGACCTCGCCGCCCACGCCGGTCATGCGCGCCTTGACCTCGGGCTGCCCGAGTGCCTTCTGCACTTCGGCATGCAGTCTGTCGGTGATGGCCTTGGGCGTGCCCGCGGGCGCAACCAGGCCGTACCAGACCGAGGCCTCGAAGCCGGGGTAGCCGGATTCGGCGATGGTCGGTACGTCCGGGAAGATGCTGGTGCGGTTGGCGCTCAGCGCGGCCAGCACCTTGAGCTTGCCGCTCTTCACGTGCGGCAGGGCCTCCAGCGCGTTGACCGCCACCAGGGGCACCTGGCCACCGATGGTGTCGGTGATGGCCGGGCCGCCGCCGCGGTAGGGCACGTGCTGCAAGGAAATGCCGGCCGCCTTGGCGAACAGCTCCACCGCCATGTGCGGAGTGGCGCCGTTGCCCGGGCTGGCGAAGGCGATGCCATCGGGCTTGGCCTTAGCCGCCGCGATGAGTTGCGCCACGGTGTTGTACGGCACCGCTGGGTTAGCGGCAATGACCACAGGCACCCGGCCCACTTGCGAGATCAACACCAGGTCCTTCTCGGCATCGAACGGCGCGGGCTGGTACAGCGCCATGTTGGCCGCCAGCGCATTGGCCGCGAGCATCAGCGTGTAGCCATCGGGCGCAGCACCGATCACCGACTTCACCGCGATGTTGGTGCCGGCGCCGGGCTTGTTCTCGATGACGATGGGCTGGCCCATGCTGGTGGCCATGGCCTGGCCCACTGTGCGCGCGACGATGTCCACGGCGCCACCGGCCGGGTAGCCCACCAACAGCTTGATGGGCCTGTCGGGATAGGCCGGCGCCTGGGCCCAGGCGCCGGGCAGTGCCAGCACGGCGAGCAGGGCCAGCACCGATCGGCGTGCGGGGGGAAAGGTAAAGCGCATGAAGTCTCCTGGCGTTGTCGTTGTTGTCCTGTCCTGTCGCGGGCCGCGACGGCACCGCTCCATTCTGAGCGTCCGGTGCCCTGCCCGCTACGCCAGATGGCGCCTAGCAGATAGGCCCGTCTTCAATACCGGCGAGGCCCCGCACCGAGGCCCGTTGGTGGGCATGGCGCACACACTGAACAGGTCGCCGCGGGGCCGTTCAGCCAAAGGTGAAGGCATAGCTGCGCGCGCCCGCATCCAGGAACTGGATCTCCACGGTGCGGGGCTTCACCGCGCCGCCCTGGCGGATCAGCTGGTAGAGCCGCGTCGCGTCCGTTACTCCGTTGCCTTCGGCGTCCACGTCCGTTCCATGGTGGATGCCGGGGGGCTGGCCGTCCAGCGTCACCCGAAAGCGCACGGGCTGGCCGGTGGCTGCGCCCAGCACGAGGTTGGCGTCGCGGGCCTCGAAGCGCACCGCCAGGCGGCCGCCCGGCTGGTGGGCCTGCACGAACTCGGGGCCCAGCGTCCAGTTACCGGCAAGCGACCAGGTATTGGCCTGCAGTGGTGCAGCGGTGTAGTTCGCCGGCTGGTCGGCCACGGCGCTGCCGGTCACGCGCGGGCGGCTCCCCTTTTCATACCCCAGGTAGGTCTCGGGGCTGCGCAGCGTGCCCGCATCGGCAGCCAGGCCCAGGCCCCGGGTGTCCGGCCTGGCATCCGGTGGCACGGCGCCGGTGCTGGCGGGGGAGGAGGCACCGGCCTCGCGCAGCAGCTCCTCGATCACGCGCTCTGAGGCCGCGTAGCCGCCTTCGCCGAACTGGTGGTGCCGCACCCGGCCTTGCGCATCGACGAAGTACAGCGCCGGCCAGTAGCGGTTGTTGAAGCTGCGCCAGATGCGGAAGTCGTTGTCCTGCACCACCGGGTAGGGGATGCCGAGATCGCGCAAGGCCCGCTGGACGTTGCCGGGGTCCTTCTCGAACGCGAACTCCGGCGTGTGCACCCCCACGACCACGAGGCCCCGGTCCGCATACTTGTGCGCCCAGGCCTTGACGTAGGGAAGCGTGCGCAGGCAGTTGACGCAGGAGTAGGTCCAGAAGTTCACCAGCACGACCTTGCCGCGCAGCGCCGCAATGGACTGCGGCGCGGCATTGAGCCACTGGGTGCCGCCATCGAGGCTGACCCGCGTGGATTCGATGGGCAGGCTGGAGGGACGCGGCGCACCATTGCGATCCTGTGGCAGTTCCGCCGCCTCGGCCCCCGGCATCGCCCGCTGCAGCAGCCGGGCTTCGAACCCACCTGCAGCCCCGGGGCCGGTGAGCCGGGCCAGCACGCCCGTGTCGACGCCCAGGGCGACCGCGAGCACCGCGGCCAGCATCACGCCGCCCGCGAGGCGGCTGCCGGCGACGCCAGGCAGCCAGCGCGCCTTCAGGGCTGCCAGGGGCCGGGCACCCATCCGCAGCGCGGCCGCGAGGGCGACAGCGGCACCTGCGCCGTAGGACAACAGCAGCAGCGAGGTGTGCACATCCGGGCCGGCCAGGGCGGCGCTGGAAAGCACCAGGCCCAGCACCGGCCCCGCACACGGCGACCAGACCAGGCCGGTGGCGACGCCCAGCAGCGCGGAGCCCAGCCAGGGCCTTTGGGTCCTGACGCGCAGCAGGCGTTCGCCCGCCAGGACCAGCGGGCGGCTCCACCAGCCAGCCACCCCGGGCAGCAGCAAGGAGACCGCGAACCAGGCCAGCGAGGCCAGCGCGATCCAGCGGCCGGCCTGGTTCAGGTGCACGGCCCAGGCACCCGCTACCGCCCCGAGCGAGGCCACGGCTGCGAAGGTGACGACCATGCCGGCGAGCAGGGGCAGGTTGCCTTGCGCAGCGGGCCGGTCGTGGCGCGCAAAGACGAAGGGCAGTACCGGCAGGATGCAGGGGCTGAGCAGGGTCAGCATCCCGCCGGCGAACGCAAGGATATAGAGGGTCATGGCAATTCCAGGCGGGTCGGTGGCCGGGGGTCAGAGCCGGGTGACGTCGATCACCGCCTGTGCGAAGGCGGCGGGCGCCTCCTGCGGCAGGTTGTGGCCGATGCCGCCGCTCAGGTGGCGGTGCTGGTACCTGCCCGTGAACTTCTTCGCATAGGCGGCCGGGGCCGGGTGGGGCGCACCATTGGCGTCGCCTTCCATCGTGATGGACGGCACGCCGATGCTGGGCGCGGCCACCAGCCTTTCCTCCAGCGCATCGAAGCGCGACTCGCCGCCCACCAGGCCGATGCGCCAGCGGTAGTTGTGGACCACGATGGCCACGTGGTCCGGGTTCTCGAAGGACTGGGCACTGCGCAGGTAGGTCGCATCGTCGAACTGCCACTGCGGCGAGGCCTGCTGCCAGATGAAGCGGTTGAACGCGGCCGGGTTGGCGGCATAGCCATCGCGGCCGCGGTCCGTCGCAAAGTACGACTGGTACCACCAGGCGAACTCGGCGGCCGGCGGCAGCGGCTTGGCATTGGCCTTGGGGTTGCCGATCAGGTAGCCGCTCACGGAGACCAGGCCGGCGACGCGCTCGGGCCAGATGGCGGCCAGGATGCAGGCCGTGCGCGCACCCCAGTCGAACGCGCCCAGCACGGCCTGGCGGATTCCGAGCGCGTCCATCAGCGCAATGATGTCCTGGGCCACGGCGCCCTGCTGGCCGTTGCGCACGGCGTCTGAGGACAGGAAGCGGGTGCCGCCGTAGCCGCGCAGGTAGGGCACGATCACGCGGTAGCCGGCAGCCGCCAGGCGCGGCGCTACATCGACGAAGGCATGGATGTCGTAGGGCCAGCCGTGCAGCAGGAGGGCGACGGGGCCGTTGGCCGGCCCGGCCTCTGCGTACTCGACGCGCAGGTCACCGGCGTTGATGTTCTTGAGCCCATCGAAGCGGGTCGCTCCGCCGGTGGTCGTCGTCGCGGCGCGCGCCGGCGTGGCCAGCAGGCTGCCGACGGGGGCGAGGGCCAGGCCGAGGGCGGCGCTGCCCAGGAAACTGCGGCGGCGGGTGGAGGGGTTGGTGGTGTCCATGTTCAGGTCTTTCCAGGGGGATTGGAGGGCGCCGACCCGGCGTCGGCGGCTGGCTCCAGTACACCGCCGCGGTGTATGTGGCATGTGTCACAGCCCCCCTGCAAGTGCATGGTGGTGTAGCGGAACCGGCGCCGGATACACAGCCATACAAAGCCACCATCGGCCCGGCGTGCGGCCGCCCCCAAATGCCACCGCCACCCTGAAGGTGGCGGCGGTACGGTGGTCGGAAGAAAGGCCGAAAAACTAGGACGGAGGGAGAGCGCCACGCCGTCGCGCTGGCGGCAAGGCATTGGCGGACGGCACGGCGCAGGGCCGGCCCGCGGGCTGGGCGAGCTCCGAGGCCAGGCCGCCGAACAGGAACAGCAGCGAGAACAACCATCTGCGCATGGCTTGCTCCTACCCGTCCAGCGCCTCGACCTGGGCGGCAAAGACATAGCCTTCGCTGCGCACGGTCTTGATGTAGCGCGGCTCGCGCGCATCATCGCCCAGGCATTTGCGCAGGCGGCTGATCATGAGGTCGATGGAGCGCTCGAACAGCTCTGCCTCGCGTCCCTGCGTGATGGACAGGATCTGGTCGCGCGTCAGCACTTTTTGCGGATGGTCCACGAGCACGCGCAGCAGCCGGTACTCGGCCCCGCTCAGGGGCACCATGGTGCCGTCCTTGTCGAGCAGGGCACGCTCCACGGTGTCCAGACGCCAGTCGCCGAAGGCCAGGTAGCGCGCCTCCTCGGTGCTGCGCATGTTGGGTGGCAGCATGCGGGTGCGCCGCAGCACGGACTTGATGCGCGCCAGCAGCTCGCGCGCGGCGAAGGGCTTGGCCAGGTAGTCGTCGGCGCCCATCTC